>JAZRBX010000179.1:0-4435 GCA_045635285.1 Victivallaceae bacterium | reverse complement strand
TTTTTTTGTTTTTGATTTGATTTTAACACCATTTCATGGTATTTTGAGAAAATTTCAAACCTTTTTTGCAAAAAAACAAAAATTATCAATGAAAAATATTTTTAAAAAATTTTTATTCTCTTCGGCGGCATTGCTTCTGTTTTTATGCGGGTGTTCCGACAATGAACACGGCAAACAGCGTCATTTGAAATTCGGCACATCCGGCGTAGTCAAATCTCTCGACCCCGCCCTCGGTGCCGATCTCGTCAGCCGCAACATGTGCGGAGTAATATATGACACTCTGCTCCAATACGATTATCCCGACATCCCTTATAAACTTGAACCCTCAATGCTTGCGGAAATGCCGGTTGTTTCTCCCGACGGCACAAAATATACTTTCAAACTCCGCAACGATCTTTATTTCCATAATTCAGAAATATTCAACAGCCTGCAGGACCGCAAAGTTACTTCCGACGATGTGATTTTCTCCTTCAAACGCATTATAGATTCCAATTTGAACAGTCCGATGTACTGGATATTCCGCAACAAAATCAAAGGCATCGAAGATTTCCGCAGAGCGACCGCCGATGACTGCAATGGCGAATACCCCGAACTTGAAGGTTTGCGGAAAATCGATGATCTTCGTTTTGAGATAATCCTGAACTCTCCCGATTACCGTTTTCTGTACTTTCTCGCCCTGCCGAACTGCGGTATCATTTCCAGAAAAGCTGTTCTTTCTGAAAATGATCATTTCAGCAAATCCCCCGTCGGCAGCGGAGCTTTCAAACTGAAAAAATGGCAGAAAGGCTACAAAATCGAATTTGAACGCTACAACGAATACCGTGAAGAATTTTTTGAAAAAGCCGCCGATACTAAAGACCGCAAACGACCTCTGCCGCTCGCAGACGGCATGACTTTCTACATTTTCAAACGCAATTTCGCCTCCTGGCTGCTCTTCCTCCAAAAAGAACTCGATATGGCAGTGCTTGACAAAGACAACCTCGATCTTCTCGACGGCAGCAACGGCGAACTTCCGCCCGATTTGCAGAAACAGAATATCAAACTCTACCGCACACCGTCTTTCGAACTGCGTTATGTCGGTTTCAACTTCCGCGATCCCGTTTTTTCAAACAACAAAAAACTCCGCATGGCTTTGAGCTGTGCCTATAACCTCCCCCGCCGCCTGAAACATTACAAAGGTCAGCTTCTCCCCGCTCCCGGCCCTGTCGCCCCCGGAGTTGCCGGAGCTGATCCGAATTGGCAGAATCCATGTCCCTACGACATTGAACGGGCAAAAAAACTCCTCGCCGAAGCAGGATACCCCGACGGCATCGATCCTGCAACAAATGAACCGCTCACTCTGACTTTTGACCTGAACGGCAGCAGCTCCACCCACCGCCAGCTCGGCGAACTCATGGCTTCTGATATGGCGAAAATCGGAGTAAAAATAATTCCGGGACTCAACAGCAGTCCGAGATTTTTTGCAAAACTTGCATCGGGACAGGTCCAACTTTTCTATCTCTCATGGGCAGGGGATTATCCGGATGCGGAAAACTTCCTGCAGCTTTTCTACGGTCCGAATGCCAACAGCTGCAACCGCACCTGCTACAAAAACGAAACATTCGATGCCATGTTCCGCCGCATTATTCCCATGCCCGATTGTCAGGAACGCACGCAGCTTTACCGTGAAATGTCAGAATTTATCACCGCAGAAACTCCGTGGATTTTTGACGGGATACCGGTCAATTACCAGTTGACACATTCTCATATCGAAAACTTTGTTCCGTACAATTTCAACTTCAATTTCCACAAATATCTCAACAAAAAGACCGATCTTGACTGAATAAACTTGAAAAAACAATATTCTGTGCTAATTTCTTTCATGATAAAATTTTAAGGAACTTATTTTTATGAATATAATTTTTGCTTCGATCGGGATCGCCGCAGCCTTGCTTGCAGTTGTTTTTGCGGCGGCGATTTTCAAAATGGATCAGAAAAATCTCACTTTTTTTGAAAAACTCTGCCGCAACAAAAACGCCGGAATAATCATCGGTTTTCCGCTGATTTGCTGGTGCGTGCCGCATACACAGGCAATAATTTTTGACTGGGCATTGCCGTATCTCTGGTATGCGGCAGTGATTTTGAGCGTATTGAGTTATTTTTATCTGGATTATCTCTGTGCCAGAGCGATCGGCGGAGCATTTATCATCGGGGCATACTGTTTTGTGCATTGGGCTTTTGAATTCAATGCACCGCTGGCGGCAGGGATGACCGTCATGGCGTGGCTTTGGGGGATTGCAGGTATCACGATTTCTGCCAAGCCGTCGCTTTTGAGGGATTACTTCCGCAAATGTGCGGCGAACGGCAAATTCAAAATTGCAAGTTATGTATTTTTCGCACTGACCGTAATATTTTTTATGATCTCAAGTATTGGAGTATTGCTTAAATGATTGATTTTGAAAGTATTATAAAAAGTGCAAAAGTTGCCGATCAAGATAAGTTCAAAGCCATAACCGGTGAACTTCATGCTTTTTTGTGCGAATATAATGAAAAAGTCAATCTCACCCGCATAACCGCTTACGATGATTATATCTGCAAACACATCTGCGATTCACTGCTTATAGGTGCCGCATTTCCCGAACTTACGGAAAAAGCGATCTCTCTCTGCGACATCGGCTGCGGTGCAGGATTTCCCTCTCTCGTGCTTGCCGCCGCCTACCCCCGATGGCATATTACTGCAATCGATTCCATCGGCAAAAAAACAACCTTCGTCAAACTTGCCGCCGAAAAACTCAACCTGACCAATATCGAAGTCGTAACCGGACGCACCAACGAATTGAACCGCAGAGCCGAATGGAAAAACCGCTTTGACATCGTTACCGCCCGTGCCGTTGCCACTGCAAAAACCGTTTACACCGATGCCCGCAATTTTCCTAAACAAAACGGCAGATTCATCCTCTATAAAACCCCTGATCAATTAAAAGAAGATCTCCCCGAAATCAAAGTCGCCGCCTCAAATAAAAAATGGCGGATAACTCCCGTTTTTGAACTTCCGTCAAACGCAGGATCCCGCCAGTTTCTGTATTATTGAAAAGTTTTATACAAAATACAAACTGAATTATTTATCATTTTTGCGGAGGATGACCTGACGCCACGGATTGCCGCTGTTATTTGCATAAATATCGGCACGCACCTCCCGGTCATTGACATGGATCACGATGAATCCTGACATAGCAGAATAGTATTCATAAGTAAAAATTTTACTGTTATCCATATCATCAAGCATATTTTGCAGAGCAGTTTTGTTATTGCCCCTGTCTTTGATTTTGGCACGGTATTTCCCGTAAGTATCAAAATCGATTTTGGGTTTTCCGTCGGGGTTCCATTGGCTTCCCATACTTGTTGCTGTCAGCTGTGAAAGTTTGCCGTTTGAATTTTCCAGAGAGATGAAAGACGGAACATGAGTATGAGCGGAGAGGATCACGGCATTGCGTTCAGCCAGCAGAGCGGTAATCGCTCTGCGCTGCGGAATGGTCCACGCCGGATAAGAGGTAGAACAGGCAAGCACCGGCAAATGAGTCAAAAAGAAAGTGTAACGGGCATCTTTGTTTTCTTCGAGTGCTTTTCTGACAAAATCCAACGATTTGCGGCCGTCAACGAAAGAGTCAAAAAAGATATAAACATCTTTGCCGTGTCTTACTGTGTAATTACCTGAAATTTTATCTCTGCCGAGTTCTTTGGCAACGAGCGGCAGAAAAGCATTTGCAGCGGGCAGATTGAAATCGCCCTTGTAATCAAGGATGCGTATATCGTGATTGCCTTTGACGGGGAGCAGTTTAGTATCAGGGAAAAATTTCTTAACTGCAGAGAAAGCGTCGATAAACATCTGTTCCTGCAATTCCGGAGTGTCGCAATCTCCCTGCGTAAAATCGCCGAGCTGAATGACAAAAGGCATATCGGGAGTAACTTTTTTGCTTGCGGCGGTCAGGACTTTTGCGGAGTTGCCACTGCTCCACATGCCGATATTGCGTTTTCTTTCTCTCAATTGATATTCATGTTTCGGAGCGGAGGTATGATAGGCCTCGCCGTCGAAATGGATATCGCCCAACGCAACAAAACTGTAATCCTCTGCAAAAATAAAAGCAGAAAAAACCCAAAGAAATAAAAACGACATAAACAACTTTTTCATAATTCCTCCGATTATTACGGTTGACAAAAATAAAACCCAAAATTTTGCATAACGCATAAATAATGTATCCATTCTACCAAAAAAAACAAGTTTTTTTTAGATAAATCACTTGAAAAATCGAAAATATGTGGCAAATTAATAGGACAGACATTTTATTGTCGCAATTATGCGGAAGGATGGTCGAGTGGTTTAAGGCAGCGGTCTTGAAAACCGCCGAGGGGCAACTCTCCGTGGGTTCAAATCCCACTCCTTCCGCCATTTTTTTTG
>JAZRBX010000178.1:0-15406 GCA_045635285.1 Victivallaceae bacterium | reverse complement strand
TTTACGCGGCATGGGTTCGCCGTTGCGGTCGACTTCACCTTCAATGATCGGGCGTTTATTGAAATCCTTGACATCTCTGACACCGGCATCAGCGATAAGGCGGTAGCGGCGTTCCATCTCATTGACCGCCCAGCGCAGAGCGAGCGGAACTTTTTTGTAATCATTGAGAATGGGGGTTATCAGATGCGGGATTTTTTCATAATCCTTGAATTCCACAACCTTCGGGTCAACCATGATCAAACGGAGATCATCAGGCGAAAATTTGAAAAGCAAACTCAAAATAAGTGTATTCATACAAACACTTTTACCTGAACCTGTCTGACCTGCAATCAGCAAATGCGGAGCTTTGGCAAGGTCCAGCACCACAGATTGCCCCGAAATATCTTTACCGAGGATGATCGGCATGGCAGCATTGGAATCTGTCCATGCTCCGCTCTCCATGATCGAACGGGCGTGAACAGCAGAACTTTTGGAGTTTGGAACTTCAACTCCTACGGCATTTTTACCGGGGATGGGAGCAAGAATACGAATCTCTTTGGCTTCAAGATTCATGGCAATATTGCTTTCCAGACGGGTGATCTTGCTGATCTCAACACCGGGTGCCAGAGTTATTTCATAACGGGTGATACGCGGTCCTGTAATATGACCTGAAACATACGCATCGACATTAAAACTGTTCAAAGTCTGCTGCAAAAGTTCTTTTTTGCGGTTGATTTCGTTTATATCTTCATAAGTTGTTTCATCGCCTTTGCTCAACATGTTGATATTCGGGCGGGCGTATTCACTGTTGAAAATGGATCTTCTGCCCTTTTCTCCCCTGACGGAAATATTGACTTCGGGATCAGGTGCGGAAGCAAAGGTGGCAGGATTTTCATTTCTGACTGACAGTTCTTTCGTTTCAGCAGGATTTTCAGCAATGAGCGAAGGCTGTACCGCAGGAGAAGGCACAACAGGAGGAGTTTGAGCGGCGGCGGCTTGTGCGGCAAGACGCTTTTCCTCCTCTTTTTTCTGCTGCTGTTCGGCGTAACGTTCCTTCATGGTCTGCAAAGCGGCAAGAACGGAAGAATTTTTCTGTTTTTCAGGAGTTTTCTCTGCACCGTCCAACTGTTTTCTGATAAAGTGCAGTGCGATTTTGTGCCAATCGGAAAGATAGATTATCAGGATGCCTCCGAGCAGGAACAAATATCCGATAATGGATGTTCCGACATAGCCGATATATTTATGCAGAAACCCGGGAGATACCGGAGGTACAACTTCATCCGTTCCCGGAGCGGCAAGAGCCTGACCTATCATGCCGCCGGGAATGACCTGTGCAGGGATATTGCCGTCGCCGAGATTATATTTGGCAGTAACTCCTGCGTACGGTTCAGGATTGATACCGAGCAGAATCGTAACGCCGAGCAGCAGCAGAACAATACCGGTCAGATAAAATTTTCTGTTCCATGAGAACTGCCAGAAAAAGGATCTGATCCCCCAGAGCATGACAATTATCATCAGTACATAACTTGCAAAACCGACTGCCCGGAAACTGAAATGCGATATGACCGCTCCGATCTCGCCGATATAATTTTTTATCACATTTTTACTTTCCAGATCATCCGGCGAATAAGAGATTATCGCCAGCATGAAAAGCAAAGAAAGGACAAAAGCGATAATGTAACGCAGTTTGAATCTACCCTCTGCATTGGGCATGTTTTGTGAATTTTCAGTATCTTTTTTCATATTTTATTACCTGAAAAGGAGATACATAAGTTCATCTTTTTCCAGCAAACCGAGTGAACCTGACGGTGCATTTTTTTCGCTGTAAGTCTGCACTCCGTCCGCTTCGATACCCGGTCCGCAAATGGCAAAAGGCACAGGTTCAGTCGTATGCAGACGCTTCAAAATCGGTACGGGATGATCCGGCAGAATGATAAAACGCACATCCTGACCTTCCAGTTTCTTCATCACTCTGGCAACCAGACGGGAGTCAAAATCTTCGATAGCCTTGATTTTGAGATCCAAATCGCCGAGATGAGAAACTTCATCAATACCTTCAACATGCAGATAGACAAAATCATGGTCCTTCAATGCCTCAACTGCGGCATCCGCTTTGTTTTCGTAAGCAGTATCAATAAAACCTGTTGCCCCTTCAACCTCAATCACATCCATGTCGGAGCAAATACCGATACCTTTGATCACATCGACCGCGGAGATAACTGCCCCCTTGCGGCTGTATTTTTCAGCGAACAACGGAAATGAAGGTTTATAACCGGGACTCCAAGGCCAAATGCGGTTGGCAGGACGCTCCTTGCCCTGATTGAGCGGATGATTTTCGAGAAAGACACGGGCTTTTTCATAAAGATCAGTCAGAAATTCAACTGTGTATTCAGCATCTTTTGAAAGGGCTTTGAGCTGAATATCGTATTCATTGATACCGTGTGATGAGTCGGGTTTGGCATAATCGATATTCTTGCTAAACTCTTTGCCGTGAAGTACGAGAAGATTTCTGTAACTTACTCCGGGATAAAAAGTTACCTTGTCAAAGCCGAATTCTTTCTGCAAATCGGCAATCAATCTGGCACTTACCTCATTGTCGATATGCCCTGCGGAATAATCGAGAATTTTGCCGTCAGCTCCGACGGTAATAAGATTGCATCTCCATGCGACATCATCATTGCCGAGTTCAATTTTCTGACTTACTGCTTCGATCGGACCTCTGCCGGGATAATTTTCTTCAGGCAAAAGTCCCATGACCGACATATTTGCCACATCGCTGGAGGTGGGCAAACCATCGGGAAGTGTGCGGAAAAGTCCGCTTGCCCCCATTCTTGCAATGGAATCCATAGCGGGAGTTGAAGCAAATTCCAGCGGAGTTTTGCCGTTCAGTTTTTCCAATGGCTCATCAGCCATTCCGTCTGCGAGAAAGAGAATACTTTTCATTTTTTGTTTCCGTTTTGTTATGTTAATATTACTTGATTTCCATTAATTTTTTGAGCAGTTCCATACGCCGTGCGGGATCAGATTCCCGCCGCATGGCATCGGTTATCTGCTGTTGTCTTCTTTTCAAATATGTCTGCTGCAGCAATAAGATACAGTCATCTGCAATTTTATCAATATCCTTTTCTGAAATTTTCGTATCATTTACACAAAGCGCACTGATTTTTTCATCAAAATTTTCATGCATCATGTCCGAAAGCATTTTGAAACAGTTGCCGTGATCTCCGTAAAGAGCCTCATTTATAACCATTGCCAACGCCTTGCCTGCTATCCCTGAATCCGCCAGAAGTTCCTGCGGAAGCAGTCCTTCAAACGATCTTGCCTTGTCGGCAAAATTCAATGCGATTTCAAGCAGCAGCAGCAGCGATTTTTCATAAGCAGGAGGAAATTCAGAATTTTTCTGCTCATTTTTCTTAATTTTTGACACATCGATCATCGTGCCGTTCATACGGCGAATTTCCGCACGATTCATCCTGTCAAGTTCCTGAAGCAGAGAGTCTTTGCTCAATTGGAACATCTCTGCACCCTGACTGATATAAAGTTCCCTGCTTACGGCATTATCGACAAGTTTTATCAAATTCAGATACTCAGATGCCGCCTGACTGCGGCCGTTAACAGAGTTGAAATCATAACGCTTTTTCACCGAATCGGCAAAGAAACTCAACCAGTTTTCCGCACTGTTCACCGCATCTGCAATCGCCTGCGGGCCCTCTTTGCGGAAAAGTTCATCAGGATCTTTGCCGCCGGGAAAATGAATCACTCCTATCTCCATATCCAACGGCAAAATCAACTCTATCGCACGCATAATCGCTTTCTGTCCTGCACTGTCGGAGTCAAATCCGAGCAGGATTTTCTGCGTACTGCGTTTGAGTATCCTCGCCTGCTCAATTGTAAAACCGGTCCCCTGCGGGGCGACCGAACAGCCGAATCCCGCACGGTGCATGGCAATCACATCAAGCTGACCTTCACACAAAATCGCCATATTCTGCGTACGCATTTCAGGTCTGGCAAAAGGCAAAGCGTACAGCAAATTTCCTTTTTTGAAAATCGGTGTTTCCGGAGTATTGACATATTTTGCAACCGGTGCATCTTTTTCCAGCGTACGGGCGCTGAATCCGACAACTTTGCCGTTTTCGTTCCAGATCGAAAAAGTAAGACGCCCTTTGAAATGATCATAAAGCGATCGTCTTTCATCATTGCGCCGCACAGTTCCCGATGCAACAAGCTCATCATCGGTAAAACCTTTGGAACGCCCGAATTTCACTGCCGCATCCCATTCATCGGGAGAGTAACCTATACGAAATTTACGGATGACATCATCAGTTACCCCCCGTTCATGCAGGTAATTCAAAGCATTTCTGCCGCACGGAGAAAAAAGCGATTTTTCAAAAAAAACGGCAAACTCTTCGCACAAACGGTACAATCTTTCACGCTCATTTGCACGCTCTTTAGTATTTTTGCCGCTTGCATTGTCAGTAACTTTTTCGGGAATGACTACGCCGCACCTTGAAGCGAGCAGATGGACAGCATTGGGAAAATCCACATTTTCACGCTCCATGACAAAACTGAAAATATCGCCGCCTTTGCCGCAGCCGAAACAATGGTAATTCTGACGGTTTTCATTGACGGTGAATGAAGGAGTCTTTTCCTGATGAAAAGGACACAAAGCCTTGTAAACTCCATTGCCTCCCCTTTTCAAATGCACATAGGCACCCAGCAGGTCAACGATATTGACCCGTGAGCGGATTTCTTCCACTATGTCATCGGGGATGGCTCTGTTCATTTTTCAAACTCCGGGATCGATTTATCTTCTGCGTCTGGTCTTTTTGATTTTATTTATGCGCTTTTCGACATCTTTGCGAAGCTGGGCATATTCAGAATTTGAGTCTGTCTGCTTGAGAAAACGCTGATATTTCTCCAATGCAATATCCGGCTGATTATACAGACAGTCAACTGCGACGGCAAAATTATAATTGCTCAAAATATTGCGTCCGAGTTTATCAGCCATACCGAAAGAACCGGTGGCTTCACGGTTGGCTTTGCGGATGGCATAAGCATGGCCGAACATGGTTTTCCCCTCAAAAGAATTGATAATGCCGCTGTCGAGAGATTCAAGCTGTTTCAAATAAACAAGTGCCTTCTCCGATTTGAGAGTTACGCAGACATTTGCCAGAAGTTTCAAAGTATTGACATCATCGGGCTGGATTTTATTTGCCTTTTCCAGATAGCCCATGGCTTCTGCCGCAGTGCTGTTTGATTCGCTGTAAAGCCTGCCGAGAGTATAAAGCACCGCAAAATTTTCAGGAGCGATCTTGTATGCCTGCAAAACAGAATCCAATGCCAGAGGACGGTCATTGCATCTTTCCGCCATCAAAGCACGCATCATCAGAGCATCGACATTGTCCGGCTCTTTGATACATGCCTCTTTGGCGAGCATGAGAGCGCTTGAATTTTTATTATTGAGTGCCTCTTTGACCGACATTTGAAGCAAAGTTCCGGCACTGTTCGCTCTGCCGGGACATCCGGTCAGAAAAACGGCAGACACCGTCATAAAAATAAATACTGCTGTTTTGGTAAATTTCATTTTACGCCTGTCATTCTGCTTTTTTAGCCATACGCTGTGAAATTTTGTCTGCGATCTGTGCCATTTCACCGTCTGCATAGGAGAGCTGACGCCAGTTCCAATGAAAACCGTCCTCGATCCAGCGGGGTACAATATGTAAATGGGCGTGCATGACCACCTGTCCTGCGGCAGTACCGTCTGCCAGATGCAGATTGTAAGCATCTGCTTCAAGTTCGCGTTTGAGGGCGATACCGATACGGCTGCCGATTTTCATCATTCTGCCGACAGTTGCTTCATCGACGGCGGCGACGGATTCATGGTGTTCTTTGGGGATTACAAGGACATGCCCCTTGTTGATGGGGGATATATCCAAAAAAGCATAAACCAATTCATCCTCATAGACTTTGGCGGAAGGAATTTCACCTGCGATTATTTTACAAAAGATACAATTTTCCATTTATTCACCTCATTTTATTTCAATTTTTCTGCAAATCGGCACAATTTCAGATGCCCTGCCGCTCTGATAGTCATAAGTTACAAGAGCCGCATCAAGTCTGATACAGCCGCTTTCAACCACATTCAAACGGGAGGGCATGCCGCTTGTAAATTTACGCACCACATCAGCGACTTCTCTGCCGAGTACCGAAGTATCGGCACCTGTCATACCGACATCTGCCATAAATGCACATCCCTGCGGACGCACCACAGCATCATTGGTCTGGACATGAGTATGAGTACCGAGTACGGCGGTAACTCTGCCGTCAAGGAAGTAACTCATAGCGATTTTTTCGCTGGTAGCCTCGGCATGAAAATCAACGATGATCGTTTTTACCGTCGGCGGCAGAGATTTAATGATATTATCCGCAGTTTCAAACGGACAATATGCACTGTCCCGCATAAAAACTTTGCCCTGCAGACTTATAACTGCGATCTCGCCTCCTGCCGCATTGCGGAAAATGCCGTACCCTTTTCCGGGCTGGGTTCTGTGCAGATTGGCGGGACGCACGAGATTCGGAATTGAATTTATTTCCGCATCAAAACCTTTCTGGTCCCAGATATGATCACCGCCTGTGAAAACATCGACAACATCAGCCATTTCCGCCAGACAGCGTTTGGTCATACCGTTGCCGCCTGCACAATTTTCCGCATTGGCGATAACGAAAGAGATACCGAGTTCACGGCGCAGCTCCGGCACGAGAGTACGAACCGCCTCTCTGCCGCCTTTGCCTACAATATCACCGATGAAGAGCAGTTTCATTGCTTTTTATTTCTCCGGATCGACGATGGCGAACATCAGATTGATTTCAAAAACGACCTTGCCGTCGACTTTCATCACGCCCTGACCTTTACCGAAGCGGGAGGCTTTGCCGGTCGGGAGGGTAAGTTCGCAGACGAGCTGATCACCGGGATAGACCGGAGCGAAAGATTCTGCATGATCAATAGTCATGAAATAACCGAGTTTACCCGCATTTTCAGGACGGGAAAGCACAAATGCACATCCTGCCTGTGCCATGATTTCGCAGAGAATGGACTCAGGCAGAACCATGTAATCATCGGGATACCCCTGAAAAATCTCTTCATTGACAGAAAGATTTTTGATTGCGATAAGTTTGCTGTCATCTTCGACACGCACAACATTGTCCACCAGCAAAAAGGGATAACGGTGCGGAATCAATGACTGTATCTTTAAAGTATCCATCAGAGTATCGGGAGATTTGTCATATTCATTAAAAAGATCAGGCATACTGTTGGGCATGATTTTCTGACGGATGGCAAGAGTGATGACCGCTTCGCAGGTAACGCCGCTTTTGTTGGAGGTGCGGCACTTGACGACAGCTTCGGAAGTTTCGACGGAAACGAGATCTGCTTCAACGAGAATGCGATCGCCGGGGGTTACGGGGTTGCGGAATTTGACCTTATCGACTCTGCGCATGTAGATATTCTGTGATTTAACGGGGGTCAGGCGGTCAACGACAAGGATTTCCGCCAGCTGTTTCATAGTTTCGACCTGCAACACACCGGGCATGATAGGCTGAACGGGAAAATGGCCCTGGAAAAAGAGTTCATTCATGGTAACATTTTTGACCGCAGTTGCACGGGTATCGCTTTCGAGAGCGACACGATCGAGCATAAGCATCGGGTAACGATAGGGGAGAAGATTTTTTATCTCCTTGACATTCAAGATTTTAGTCATATTTTGCTCCTTGTTTTATATCAATTTTGTTTTTGAATATCCTGCTGCATCATTGCGGCGAGTTTGACATTGAAAAAATGTCCGGGCTTGATGGCGATGACATCGCCTCTGACCCGTCTGCCGCAAAGATAGAGATCGCCGATCAAATCGAGCATTTTGTGGCGGACGATCTCATTTTGGAAACGGAGTTCCTCTTTGCAGATAATGGCTCCGTTGTGGAGGATAGCCGCCGCATCCAGACTGCCGCCCTTGCACAATCCCATGGCGATAAGCTGACGCAAATCGGAGAAATTGACGAAAGTTCTGGCGGGTGCGATCTCTTTTTCGTAACTTTCTTTATCAACATCCAGAGAGAAATACTGCGGATCGAAAGGACATCCCGCAAAAGATGCGGTACATGCCACATGCAGTTTATCTCCGGGGAAAATTCCTATATGCGTATCTTCATGCCGCACATAAAAAGGTGTTTTTACTTCATAATAAAGGGCTTCCGCATTCTGCTGAACGACACCTGCTTCTCTTACCAGATTGAAAAATCCGTTGGAACTTCCGTCGAGGATAGGCGGTTCAGTACCGTCCATATCCACCACGCAGTTGTCAATACCGTAAACATGCAGAGCGGACATAATGTGTTCAATAGTATAAACTGCACATTTTTCGTTGCCGATAGTCGTACCTCTGCGGGCATCGACCACATTGGATGCGAGAGCCTGAACTTCGGGTTTGCCTGCGATGTCAATTCTTCTGAAAATGACACCTGTATTTTCAGGAGCGGGGTTCAAAGTCAGCACAGCGCGCACTCCGGTATGGAGTGCGATACCGGTAATCGATACCTTTTTGGCGATTGTCTGTTGTTTTTCCATAAATTTTCCCATATTTCATGTCATTTTATGACTTTTTCAATTGCAAAATCACAATTCATCGTTATAATATAAGCGGTATATTTTCAAATGCAAAAATTATTCAAAATTTTATGGAAAAAAATCTTAAAATTACAGCAGTAACCGGCCCGACAGCCACCGGAAAAACCGCACTTGCCGTCAAACTTGCCGAATTTTTCGGTGGAGAGATAATAAGTCTGGACTCCAGACAGCTTTACAAATACATGGACATCGGCAGCGGCAAAGATATTTCCGAGTATAAAAACGTTCCTTATCACCTCATTGACATCGCCCATCCGAATGATATTGTGGATCTGGCACAGGTTCTCGGCGGGATACAGCGTGCAATAGATGAAATTGCTTCAAAAAATAAACCGGTTTTTCTCTGCGGCGGTACCGCATTGTATCTTGAAAGTCTGCTCAAGCGCCGCACTCTGACCTTGGAAGAAAGCGATCCTGAACTGCGTCAGAAATTGAATGAACTTGATCTTGAAGAACTTACAAATCTCATTCGCAGTGAATTTCCCGCAAGTTACGAGGAGTTGAATGCCGATGACCGCCGCAATCCTCTCCGTATCCGCCGCAAAATTGAAAATGCCGTACACAGTTCCGATAATGCAGTTCCGGTTCTGCCGCCGTGGCGCGATTTTGACATCCTGACCATCGGAGTATATTTTCCCCGTACAATTGTTCGTGAAAATATCCGCCGCCGCCTCGATGCCCGCTTCGATGAGGGAATGATCGATGAGATCCGTTATATCCATGATGAGCAACATGTTCCATGGGAAAAACTTGAAAAATTCGGACTTGAATACCGTGAAATCTCACGCTTCCTGCAGAAAAAATGCACCGAAAGTGAAATGCGTACGGAACTTTTGAATAAAATTCGTCAATTTGCCAAACGGCAGGACATTTTTTTCAGAAAAATCGAAAGAGAAAACTTCCCGATCCACTGGCTCGACGGACGTGAAAACATTTTTGAAAATGCTAAATCATTGGTAAACAAACACTTATCAAACGAAACACTCCCATCCCCATCTTTCCGCCTCTCCGACATAAAAAACTGACAGAAATCAGGATTTGCGGGTTTCGGGCAGGAAACATGAGCAGATTATGCCGCCGAAGGCAAAAATACTGAAAATCCCGAAAATAATTCCGTAAGCAATCGGCGGATAACTTACAACTTCTCCGATTTTGACGGCAGGCTCATAAAATGAGAAAACTATTCCACCGATATTGCTGCACAACGCTATGACCACAAATGCATAAAAATTGAGCATGGCTATCGCCAATCCGGTGTAAGAAACAGGATGCATTTCCTTGATGACCGTACTGAATATTGAGAAAAATCCCGCCGGAATCGCAATAAGAACACATCCGACAATAATAAAAATACTGCTCCATTCAAAATAAAAGGCAAGCGCAGCAAGCAACGTTCCTGCAAAATGAAAGACTGCTGCCAGAAACATCATGACTTTACGGCGGTCATGCAGCAGTTTGAGAACGATGTTGCCGAAAATATTATTGCAGGCTACTATTATCGCCAGAACCGTTACGACCGCAGATGCCGCATGAGAGGAAAGTTCCGCATCCGTAAGCATTTTGATTCCAGCCGTCGTCAGAATAAAATAGTACGAACCGAAAACAAATGAACTCACAATAAAAAGCAGCCACGAATTTCTGTCTTTGCAGATCGCCCAAAAAGGCTCAAATGTGCCGCTCTGCCCCACCGGCTTAAAAGTCCCCCTGCAGAAAATCAATATCGTTATCAATACCAGCAAAGCTATCAGCGCAACTATCCCCATCGCTGTCCGCCATGAGGTCGCTTTGACCAGCAAAGTCATCGGTGTTCCGCCGACGACCGGCCCGAAATATGTCAGAAAAAGAACTATTCCAAGCATCATGGAAAAATTTTTCTTGAAAATATCCGCCAGAATTTTTGCCAGAGCAATAAAAACAGTTCCGGCTCCCAGACCAGTCAATGTCCGTACCGCAATCATCATCCATGCTGAATCAAGAAACGGAAAAATTATACTCCCGCCGGTGAAAACTGACGCCCCGAAAAGCAGTATTCTGACTCCGCCGTATTTGGAAGCAAGCAGGCCGAGCACCAGCTGACTCAATGCATAAGCGTACATGAACCCCGCCCCCATATCAGCAAGAGCTTTGCCGGAAATGCCGTCTTTCTGCAATTCTTCAAAAATCGCTCCCGGCACCAGAACTTTATTCATACTGGTAAGAAACATCAACACCACAGCGGCGTAAAAAAGTATAATTTTTTTATGAGATGTTTTCATTTTTCAATAATTTTCAATCGGACAGACGGAGCAGTTCGGCATGAACTTTCTGACGGATATTGCGAACATCAAGCATACCGAGGATTTTTTTGGACCCTGCATTATCAAGCACGGGCATCTGATCGATTTTGAGCTGAAGCATTTTTTCATAAACAGTTTTCAGCGACTCGTTGGGAGTAGTTGAATCGACAACCGGCTGCATGACGTCGGCAACGAGAAGCCACTGCCATGAATCACGGTCGCCCATGATGTCTTTCAATGATTCAAATGTCAGAATACCGCAAATATGTTTGTCTTTGTCAAGCACAGGATAAAAAAGTGCATCGTTTTCAGTAAAATATTCCACCGCTTTGCCAACAGGAACTTTCTGTTCGATAGTAATGAGTTTATCATCTATTACATCCATTACTTTCATCGTGCCGATAACATCGTCTTCAGTGATATTTTTGCCTGCTTCACCGGAGCGTTTGAGAGAAAATTTGACCATGGCAGGTCCGCATATCTGCAAAATCAATGTCGTGGATGTTACCACAAACACCACCATATCCCCCATTGTGAGATCGACATTGTCTGCGACTTTAACTCCGCGCAATTTCTCCGATGCAATGATCGCCAGACCGATCGCCACGCCGCCCTGCGCGAAAATTCCGTAGCCGAGATATTTGCGGACAGAAACCGGACTGTTGGCGATTTTTGCGCCGACCCATGAGCCTGAAACTTTGCCGAAACTGCGGAAAAGCACATACAAAACTACAATTCCCCATAGCCAGAGAGGCATTTTGCCGAGCGACAATCTGGCGCCGACCAGCACGAAAAACATAACGTAGATCGGTATCGAAAAATTGCGGAGCAGCTTAAAAAGCTGTTCACTGCGGCGCGGAACAACATTGGCAAGCACGAAACCCGCCGTCATCGAAGCAAGAATAACATCCAGATGCAGCCATACCGCACAGCCGATAATCAGCAGAATAACTCCCACCGAAACCGCAGCAGCACGCTCAATTTGACTCAGAAAACGGAAAAACAATGTCAATATTCCCGCAAAAATCGCACCGATAAGCAATGACCCGAAAATATGCACAACAACCATCATAAGCTCATGCATTATCGAATCAGAAACACTTCCGGATCCGAATATCTGCAAAATCCCTGTACTGATACCCCACAACGTCATCGCCAGAGCATCATCCAATGCCACAACCGCAATGATCGCCGTAGTCATGATACCTTTGGCACGATACTCCCAGATCACATCAATCGTGGAGGCGGGGTCTGTCGCAGAGGAAATAGCACCGAACACCAATCCCACTGCCACCGACGGAATAACCTGACGGCAAACCGCGTAAACCAGCAAACCCGTGGCAATTCCCACCATAAAAAAGCAGAACATTCCCTCAAAACAGAGAATGGAGATAAACTGTTTGGCATATTTTTTAAAGGTTTCGATTTTCAGCTCACCGCCTACCAGAAAACCGATGATGCCGAGAGCAAACATATTGAAAGTCTGCAAATTTGCAATATCCTGCTGTGAAATCAGTCCGAAAACACTTTCTCCCAACAAAAGTCCGATGATAATATTGCCGACGACTTGCGGAAATTTGAGTTTCTGAAAAACAAGCGCACCGATCATGCCGCAGAATACGGCAAGTCCGAGAATGACAAGAATATTATTTCCCATTTTCAGCAATCTCCTCCGCAAAGCAGCGAATAAACTTCATCCGCAGAAGCACAATCCAACAGCTTTTTGCGGAATTTATCGTTTTTCATAACAGTGCTGAGCTGCGAAAGGAAACGCAAATGACGGGCATGCTGATCCTCTCTGGCAATGATCATAAAAACCAGTTTGACCGGTTCAGAATCCAATGCCTCATAGTCATCAACACCGCTTTTGACCAGAGCGAAAGCCACCGCCATATCTTTGACGGATTTGATACGGACATGCGGGATGCCGAGATTCAGCCCGATACCTGTACTCATAAGTTCTTCACGCTCATAAACCGCATCATAAAGTTCCGCGGCATTCTTAACGATCGGAGTTGCCGAAAGCATATTTATCATTTGGTCAAAAAGATCTTTTTTGGCACATTTATCGATGATGATAATGCGTTCTTTGGCAAGCAGGACATCCAGTTTGAGTTCTGAAATATTTTTTTCCGGCTGACGGATCATTTTGGAGCTGACGAAATCCTCCACATCGGAGCGTTTAAAACGCCATGCGCCGTCAAGTTCTGCGCCGCGGAGTTCGCCTTTTTTGGCCCAATCCTCAACTGTTCTGCGGGAAACCTTCAAAAATTGAGCGACATCTTCAATTGTCATAATTGTATTCATAATGAACCTCTCAATCAAGGGGATTTTTCAACAGGCAACAAAGTTTTCTCCCCTCTGAATAAAGTTTTATAACTTATTAATATACATTACAAAAAAATTTTTTCAAGAAAAAGAATCTTAATTTAATACAAAAGAAATATCTGCCCCCCGCAATCAATTCTACTTTCAAAGTCCGGCAGAAGGATTTTTTTCAAAAAAGGCTTGAAAGTAGCAAAATTTGCGTTATATTTCACTATGTCCGTTTTCAACCATATAATATAAAGGAAAAAAATCATGATTTATGACGATTTGATCAATTTTGAAGACTATGTTATCTTCACCGAAGATGCCACCAAAAAAATCAGCGCTTTCATCAAATCCCTCAACAAAGATGTCGAATGCGGCAAACATGTCATTGACGGCGAAGAACTTTTTGCCAATATATTCACCTACACCACCCGTACCGAAGGCGAATATGAAGCTCACCGCGACTATGTGGATATTCAGCTGCTGCTCGTCGGCGAAGAAGATATTTATGTCGATTCCGCCATCGGTGCTGTCGTTACCCAGGAATACACCCCCGACTGCGAACTTTACAAATACGTTCCCGCAACCGCAAGCAAAGTCAACATCCGCGTCGGAAACTTCGCTGTTTTCATGCCCAATGAACTTCACATGCCCAATATGCAGAGCGTCAACGGTCCTTCCGACAACATGAAAGTCGTTGTCAAAGTTCACAAATCTCTGCTTGCATAATTTTGAAATGGCAGATATTTCTCCTGAAATTTTCTTTGAGAGCAGCCTTGCATTCCGCATGCTTTTCATGCGGCCGTCGCCGGGAGGAGTTCTCGTATGCAGAGAAAATCTGCTTTACAGCCGTGAACTCACGGTAATCTATGAAATTTTCCGTCTGCTGGCTGACAAAAATCAGCAGGCAGAGAATTTACAGCAATGCTGTGATCTCTGGAATCTTCTTGCCGATAACTCTCTCAAAAAGGAAATTTTTTCACCTGAAGATGTCCTGCTGCAATCAGCTTTTGAAATCATAGCAGCTTCCGATCCGTCAAATCTTGCCGACGGCGGCGAAAGTATTTTTGTCAGAGAGAAACTGCAGCTCATTTTGCATGGCTGTGCCTGTTGGAAAAATATTTCCGGAGCCAAGCCGATGCTTACACGCAGAGCACAGTTGATGCTTGACAATCTCCGTGAAATAACCGGAGATGAATTAAAAGAAAAAATCCTTGAATGTGATCCGTTTCACAAATGCAGAACATTCAGTTACATCAACGGCCGATTTGAATTTTCCGAACTCAAAGAAAAACACGCTTACGATGATTTTTTCGGTTTTCTGTCAGTCAGAAAAATTTTTGCAAGCCACTTCAAAGATTTCGCCGATGGCAAAAGCAATATCCCTCTGATAATCTCCAGTCTGCCCGGCCACGGCAAAACTCAATTGACTATCGCCCACGCATTGCAGTACAGCGATATAACTCTGATTCTGGCGACCCCCGATTCCATGGAGGAGGGTTTTGCTGAACTTCTGGCGAAACTTGAAAGACGCTCCGATCGCAAATTTGTACTTTTCTTCGATGATATCGTACCTGATGAACTCAATTGGTATTATTTCAGAACTCATGTCGGCGGCTCTTTCAAGGCACCGGAGAACGTCCTCATCTGTCTTGCATCAAATTATCACTTCCCACCGAGTATCATCTCGCGCGGCAGAAGTGTGCTTTTTCCGATTTTTGATGAAATCCGCTGCATGGAGATGGTTGAGGAATTTCTCAAAAGCTGTCATTTGAGCCGTCCTCCGGCAAATCTTATTCTGATGATCACGGCTGATTATACTGAACACTTCGGGCAGAAGCGTTTTTCCGAATTGAGTCCCCGTACTTTGATGCGTTATCTCGCCCAGTACAAAACAGATCAATACAAACGCAAAACCATGCTCGATTTGTCAAGCGGCGAGGTCATCACCCGCCCCGATGCACAGCTTTTCTACGAATTCAATGTCGAACTCATGCGGAAACTTTACGGCAACGAATACATCGAAAGCATGCTCAAAAACCGCTTGCGTGAAATAGAAAAAGGATAATATTTCATGGCGTCCAATCCCAACGGCCGCCCGCTCTGGTCGGTGCGGCATTTATTTCTCAATATCGGTATGCAGACAATTTTTGACGAT
>JAZRBX010000177.1:0-1673 GCA_045635285.1 Victivallaceae bacterium | reverse complement strand
TTTTTGTAAAAATCAAGAACAGAAGCGCGGGCAACACTTTCTTTCAGTCTTTTGAGCTGCAATGCACGGCGTTCATCCTGCGCCATACATTCAAACTCCGGCTGATAAATTCTATTCGGAATGATGAGTTCAGACATTTTTTTACCTGTTATTTAAAAAGGTCAAATGCCTGAATGGCATCAATTTTTTCTTCATGGAAAAACTTCAAAGTTTCTTCCGGCTGTTCAAAACGGAACACCATAACAGCAGTATTTTCATGTCCGAAAGTAAAGGCGTACATGTATTCAACACTGATATTGTGTTTGTCAACAACTTCAAGCAGTTCAGCCAGACCGCCGGGACGATCTTCAACCGGCAGAGCGATGACATCGGTAACTTTGACAATGAAACCTGCGGCAGTCAGGACATCACGGGCTTTTTCCCATTCTTTGACCAGAAGACGCAAAATACCGAACTGTTCGGTATCTGCGAGCGACAGGGTACGGATGCTGATATTATTATCCTGCAGAACTTTGCAGATGGGGAACAAACTTCCGGGTTTGTTTTCGACGAACAAGGACAATTGTTTGATAAGCATTTCAATATTTCCTTTCTTTATTTATTAACGCTGTTTCTGCCGAGCATGAAAGCGTCTTCATTCATGGCGTAAAGTTTTTCGGGGAGGAACATTTTGAGAGCCTTGAGGAAAGAATCAAGTTCAATATCCTGCATATATGCACTCAATGCCCCCAAAAGCATGATATTCAATGCTTTTGCATTGGCAAGTTTATCGACGGGAACATCTTTGGGTGAAATCAGAACTCCGCCATCTTTCAATTTGGAGGCGTTGACTTCGACCTGAGTTTCATCAAGAACAATGAGGTAATCAGCTTCGCCGTGAGGAATCATGGGGCTGAAAACTTTTTCACCGAAACGGACTTCGCTGGAAACAGAACCGCCGCGCTGACTCATGCCGTGAACTTCACTTTTTTTGACATCAAAACCTTTCTGAAAAAGGACCTCTCCGAGAATATCAGTGCCTTTGAGAACCCCCTGTCCTCCAAGACCTGCAAAAATTACATTGCGCACACTCATTATTTCACCTCTTTTTTTGCTTTTGCCTGTTTAGCAATTTCCAGAATGCACGGACGGCGTGCAATAATTACGGAAATATCATCAGATGCCAGACGTTCCTTGAGCAGTTCTCTGTAACGTTCTGTCTCCAAAGTTGTATCGACAATATCAACATTATCAACTTTCATAGCCTTGAGAACATCCTCTATAACAAGTTTGCTGCTGGAGGATTTGTCAAGATGAAGTCCGGTGCCGGCATGTTCCTGCAAACCTGTCATTGCAGTAGTACCGTTGTCCAGAATAACAACCACATGTCCGGTTGACGGACGGTTGTAAACCATTTCAATAATACCGTTGATGCCGGTATGCCAGAAAGTGCTATCGCCGATAACACTTATAACACGTTTGGCTTCGCTTTCAGGCAGTACATGGCGCAAGCCGAGACCGGTCGTAATGGATGCCCCCATACATACACAACTGTCAATAGCTTCAAAAGGCGGCAGCACACCGAGTGTATAACAGCCGATATCACCGGCAACGATCAAATTCAAATCACGGATGACTTCATAAGATTTGCGATGGGGACAACCGGGACAGAGCTGGGGAGGTTTACCTGCGGG
>JAZRBX010000176.1:0-2071 GCA_045635285.1 Victivallaceae bacterium | reverse complement strand
ATCTCTATTACTTCGATGATGTCGACCGCATTGAGCGTCAGAATTTCTTCCGCCTCAGCTTGCAAAACCGCTTCTACACCAGAGCGGACAACCGTCTTTTAAATACTTTCCGCATGGAAAACTACATCGATCTGCACATTGACAAAAAGGACGGCTTCAACCATGTCGGAGATTTCTGCACCAGATTGAGCACCTCCCCGCTCAAAGGTTTGGAAATCAGCACCCTTTTCGCCATCAATGCCGGAGATAACTACAAAGACCGTCAGGATACCTACCGCAACAACCGCTGGGTGGAACGCAAAGGAATTTCAGGACGCTGGCTCAACCGCTGGATTCTGTCATTGCGTTACGAGCCTGTCGAAGATTTCTTCTTCACATTGAGCTATGTTTATCGTGACAACTACGCCACCAGAAACGCATATTCAATGGGATCAACCCTTACCGACTTTGAATCAGGCAGTGCATTTGACCACTATTATTACGGACGCACACAGCAGTTGAGCATGGGTATCGGCATACCGCTGACTCCCGACCGCAGGACCAGAGCGACCTACCAGATCATGTATGATTTTGAAGCAGGCTTCATCCGCAGTCAGCGTATCGGCATCTCCCACCAGTTCCATTGCTGGGAATTTGCTCTGATCCTCGCCCAGTCAAATGCTTATGATGACGGAGAAAAAGACACCGACTATTCAATATATGTCAATGCCACATTGAACGGAGTCCGCAATCCCGTCAAAGAGGTCAAAGGTTCAATGCCGGGAATTTACCGCAAACAATCTTTGAACCGTACAATCGGCGGTTTCTGATGCAGAAAAAAGGCGTGATGTTTCCGCTGCTTGACGGAATACTGCATGGCATAAACGATATTGACAGCGGCAATTCTTCACTCGACGACATCCTTGACAATGCACAAATAATCCCGCAGGAAATGCGCCGGACAGCGGCATTCTGGCTTTTTTCGATTTACCGTTACCGCATGGACATTGAAAAATATATCCGCAGTTTCGCCGCAAAAAAGAAAATCAAAAAAAATCTTTTCAACCTCGCTCTTGCCGGACTCGGACATTGTGCGTTTCAAAACCGCATCTCCCGTGAAGCCGGCGTCAACGCCATCGTTGAATATACCAAAATAAAATACGGAAAATCAGAATCAGGATTTATCAATGCACTTCTGCGGAAATACTGCCGTGAAAATTCTGTATTTTCTGCACATCTGCCGCCTTTTATTGCCGGAAAGTGGCAGAAAACCTACGGGTCGGAATTCATCGTTACGGCAGAAAAATGTTTCAGTTCAGAGCCTGAACAAATTTTCCGTCTGCGAAACGGATTCACTTTGGAGGATGTTGAGGCAGAAAAAATCGAAAGCAAAATTATCTCACATTTGCAATTCTGCCGCACTTCCAATATAAATCAATGTATTGAATCCGAGTGCTTCCGCAACGGAGGCATTTATATTCAGGATATTGCCACAGGAGTATCAACTGAACTTCTCGCCCGATATATAAATAAGGATAAAGGCAAATTTATTGATGTATGCGGTGCGCCCGGAGGCAAAAGCATCATGTTCCATGACCTCTGCCCGAATTACAGTCTGACCATCGGCGACCGTTCTGAAAGACGCCAGCAGAGGACAAAAGAAAACCTTATCCGCTGCAAAGTCGATGCAAAACTGCTGTGCTGTGATGCTTCAAGTTTTGATTTTCAGGAAAGTTTTGACGCAGTTTTTGCAGATGTGCCATGTAGCAACAGCGGAGTTTTCCGCAAAAGGCCCGACGCACTCTACCGTTTGAACTCTGCTTTTCTGGATGAAATAAAGAAAGTACAATACAATATTCTCGAAAATATCTGCAAATATGTTGCCGCAGGCGGTCTGCTTTTGTACAGCACATGCTCGATAGAGGCGGAAGAAAACTCTCTGCAAATCGCCGATTTCTGTGCGAGGCACAAAGATTTTGAATTGCTGGAAGAACGCCTGACTCTGCCTGATATACAGAATGACGGTTCATATTGTGCGTGTTTAAGGAGGCGTGGATGATTATTGAAGCAAATAAAAACATGAACCGCAGTT
>JAZRBX010000175.1:0-2262 GCA_045635285.1 Victivallaceae bacterium | reverse complement strand
TGTTTTGCTTCCGCAAAACACTATACCCCAAACCCCTCATTTTTTTTTTTATCAATTAATATTCAATACAGAAAAAAAAATTTAAAGAGGGGGGTACTGAACGACAATCTCCCCTTCGTGGCAACCGTGGCAAAAGATTTTCTTTGTCATTCCTCAAAAAAGAGGGAGGACAAAAGAAACATTTTGCCCCAATTGAACATCCCAGCCACCACCACAGCCGCCCGACATCACGCGCCAGCGTAATATCGCTCCGGGTCGTACCCGGTTGCGGGGGTTCAGGGGGCGCAGCCAGCCCCCTGAAAAAAACAAAGCGGATGTAACGCGGGGGCGCAGCCAGCCCCCTGAAAAAAATAAAGCCGGGTTTTGTCTTTAATGAGATAATTCTGTTGTTTGGGTGGGGGTTGCTGCTGATATGCCGTTAGACCAATCGTTTTTGCCGGAGCGGCTTTGTTTGGCAAGGAATTGCATAGCGGGAGAGGGGAGCAATTCATGACCTCCTTCGAATAAAGTCAGGCGGACATTTTTTGACTGTCGGCGAAAATAAATCTCTTTGCCGTTGAATGCGGGGTCTTGGATTACGGGACTTTGCAAATGCGGCGGAATTTTTTCATTTTTTACGATATAATCAATATCTTCATGACAAATTTTGTCCTCATTTGCGGCGAGGATGTTGAATGCGTTGATGGCATGACTTACTTGTACACTCCCGATATGACCGTCATGGATGCCGCTTGAAATGTCTATTGTCAGATTTTTTGCATTGTCAAGATAGGTGAGGGGTGAGCGTTTGCGGCAGTTTTCAGCAAAATCACTTTTTTCTGCAGGAGTTCCGCCGCAGACAAGTTCAATATGTTTGGCATAGCGATCAAATTGAGTGTTCAAAGATTGATGATACCACGCTTCCACATCGGTTATCGGGCTCCATGATGAAACCGCACTCCACAAATCAGGCCGCCGTCCTGCCATCAGCAATGAACAATGTCCGCCGCCGGAACCGCCGACGAGATATATTTTTTCATTATCGACTGCGACGGTTTTTTTCATATATTCGACGGCATCTTCGATATCCGAAACGACCATATCGGAACCGCAGGCTTCGGGACGGGTATTCGGACCGCGGAAGTCGGGGAAAATCATGTGAAAATCATTTTCGACACAAAAATCAATGTATTTATCAAATCCGAAAGTATGATCAAAACTCCATGTGTGCAGACAGACAGCCAAGGGGCGTGGCTTGTTTGATTTAGCAAAATAAACTGTTGCTTTCTGCATGGAATTGTCAATTTTGCAATGGTATGAGATAATTTCTGTCATGATAAAACTCCTTTTTTTTAATATATTTTCATGTTATTTTTTTTCAAGAAAAAATTATCAGTTTTTTTAATGTTTTTATTTGAAAAAATTATTTTTTTGTGGTATATTCTGCCCCCGTAAAAAAAGGACGGGTAAGTATTATTTTTTTAACCAATTAACAGTAAAGGAGTTTTGTTCATGAAAGAACGCACCGCGTCGCATCTCACCCTCATTGTAAGCTGCATCATTGCCATTGTTGTCGGCATGGTAATTTCGGCATTTTTGTTGAGCCGATTTATGTTGAAAGTGCAGTCTACTACAGAAAAAAGTATTTCTGTCAAGGGCGTCGCGGAAAAAGAGGTCGTTTCTGATCAGGGGGTGTTTGTTTGCAGTATTTCCGTTAAAAATGTCAACCGTGCCGACGGCTATGTCGATTTGAACGAAAAGAAAGATATTTTGCTCAATAAATTGAAACAGCTCGGCTTCGATGAGTCAATGTTTGAATTGGATGATATAAGCGTCGAAGATGTCAACAAGACAGTTGTTGTAAAAGAAAATAATCAGAATATTACCAAATATATATTTGACCATTATAAATTTACTTACTCTCTGCGTATCCGTACCGGAAATGTCCGGCTCATTGAAAAAAATTATCTTAAAATTTACGAACTTGCCGCACAGAAATTTGATGTTGCTGTCGGAACTCCCGAATATTACATCACTGATATTGAACAATATAAACTCTCTCTCGTAGATCAGGCAAGTGCCGCTGCCGCAGAACGAGCAAGAGTTGCTGCATCACAGAGCGGAAGCAAACTCGGAGCTTTGATCACTGCGCGTCAGGGCGTCATTCAAATAAATGCTCCTGCCAGCAACGAAACAAGTGATTACGGCGTTTACGATACAAGCAGCGTTGTCAAAGTCATCCGTCTGGTCATGACTATGACCTTCTCATTGAAGTAATTCCCG
>JAZRBX010000174.1:0-2781 GCA_045635285.1 Victivallaceae bacterium | reverse complement strand
TACCGAGACCGATCTGTTTGAGGTTGCTCATGCAGGAAGCTTTGCGAGCGGATTCGCGTGCAGAGTTGAGAGCGGGGAGCAACATTCCGGCGAGAATTGCGATGATAGCAATTACGACCAAAAGTTCGATGAGTGTGAATTCACGACTTTTTTTCATTTTTTGTTTTCCTTTTTTTAGGGTTAGTTGTTACGGATCACAATCCATTTTGAAATCCGTCTTCTTTTTAGAAGCTACACATATTATAGTGTATTTTTTTGATTTGGCAACCCCCTGAAGTAAAAAAAATCGGATTTTTTTTGAAAAAATAACAAAAATCAGCCTGAAATGCTTTTTTCAGCGAGCGGGGGATGAAATCAATCCCCCGAAAATAATATTGCAAATGTGAGCAGTGCCTCGTGGAAAAGTTTCTTTTTCTGAAAATTTATTTCAACTTGCCTTGACGGCGGAGGCGTTCCATTTGGCGGTACTGCTGCATTTTGGCTCTGGTTGAGGCGGGAATATTGGATTCAAACTCACGGCGCATTTGAGAATTGGGGCGTCGAGGGCGGTTGTTATTATTATTTGATTCTGCATTCGCGGGATTTTGAGCGGCGGGGGCATTGTTGCTAACGGAGGCGGAAGAGTTTTGCTGTTTAGCGGCTCTTTGGCGTTCTCTTTCGGCTCTTCGCTTCTGCATTTCATTGCGGCGTTTGTCCTGTTCGGCGATACGGCGGTCGAGTTCTTTGAGCTGTTCGGCTTTGGGAAGTTTAAAAAATTCATCGAATTGGCGGTCCATTTCACGCATGTGGACTTTCCGCATATTCTCCATCATGGTACGCCGCTGTTCGGGGGACATTTCCTGCATGATTTTGCGCATTTGCGTCATTTCCTGCGGGGTGGGGCGGCCTGTCGGACGCATTTTGCGGACAAAATGCACTTGCTGTTCGGGTGTAAGTTTATTGAAATCTTCGGAAGAGAGCAGTTTGTGTGCCGCTGCGGGATCTTGCTGCGGATCGGGGATTTCGATCGGGCGATTGGCGATGTAAAACCAAATTCCGCCTGCAATCACAATTATTGCTGCCGAAGCGGATGATATTGCAATTATCAATTTTTTCTTTTTGTCCTGTTCCATGTTTTTTCCTTTATTTTAATCTTGATAGTCGCCGACGTGCATGTCGCCGAAAAGTTTGTTTACTGAACCGTATGCCGCACGCTTGCCGTGAAAATAGGAGAAATCATTGGCAATGTTGCGCCATGAACCACTGCTTCCGCGTCTGCCGATACGCATGCCGGACGCTGAAAAGTAATAACTCAAGCCCTCCGCTTCATAAAAAGTTTTATCGCTTGAGCCTACGGGAGTGTCATCATCAATGGTGCGGTAGGAATTTTCCGGATTGACGTCGCTGATACAGCGGTAAATACGGCTGTTTTCGTCAATGTAATCAATCATGGCTTCGGGAAGATTTTTTTCAGGCATCCCCTCCATGCTGACGGCTTCGGTACGCATGGCGTAGGTGTACGGCATGTAACTTTGGTTATCCTGCGCATAGAGTGTCAATGCGGCGCCGATTTGTTTGAGGTTGTTGCGGCAGTTGGTACTTCTGGCGCGCTCTCTTGCCTGTCCGAAAGCCGGCATGAGCATACCTGCAAGTATGGCGATAATGGCGATAACCACCAAAAGTTCGATGAGAGTAAATTTTTTAAACGGCATAATAATTCCTGTTGTTGTGTTTTCTTTTCTTTAAAACGAAAATTTTTTGATAATATTGTCTTGTACTTTTATAAAAAATAATAAAATTCATTTTTATTTGGAGCAACATTAACTTGCTTTAATACCTATAGTGTGTTATATTATATATAAACAGTTCATTTCACAGGAGAATACCCCATGGGAAAAAAAGAATACATAGGTAATCTGTACAGACTGACACAGGGCGGTGAAAATTTTAAAACGGAAGATGTCATTTTCAATCCTTCCGAAAACTCCGCTGCTCCGGAAAAAACTCTCTCCAAAGCCCAGCAAAGACGCCTGTCCGATGTTTACAGTGCCAAACTTGACCTCATGGGCCGTATGGAACGCTCCGCTAAAAAACTTGCCATGCTCAACGATGAACTTGAATCCATTATCGAAAAACGCAAAAAAGCTTCACTCTCTTTGCAGGAAAGTCTGGAAAAAATCAAAAATCTGACCGAACCTGACGGCGGCAGAGAACTGCATGACTATCTCCGTGAAGTCGAACATATGCGTATGGAATATTTCCGCATGGAGGCTGAAATCGAACCTCTGCTCGCTCAATCATCTGAAAAAAATACATCGTCCGCAGATGATGTTTCAAGTCTCAATGCGGCAAAACTTTTCAAAATCGGTTTCTACGGCGCAATGCCGTTGATCATAACAATATTAACAGGTGCTCTGATCGTCGGTCTGGCGGTCATTTTCGCCATGAAAGTATAAGGACAAAGTTATGTGGAATTACAATAAAAAGGTCATGGACCATTTTCTCAACCCCAGAAATGTCGGCGAAGTGGAAAATCCCGACGGTGTCGGAGAGGTCGGTAATATCAGCTGCGGCGACGCATTGAAATTCACTTTCAAACTTGATGAAAACGGCCGTATCAGCGAAGCTAAATTCAAAACTTTCGGCTGTGCCAGCGCAATCGCTTCAAGTTCCGCTCTGACCGAACTTGTCAAAGGTATGACCCTTGAAGAAGCCGCCAAAGTTACCAATAACGACATCGTTAAAATCCTCGGCGATCTCCCCGAAGAAAAAATGCATTGCTCCGTCATGGGCATGGAGGCT
>JAZRBX010000173.1:0-2630 GCA_045635285.1 Victivallaceae bacterium | reverse complement strand
TGCTTGCCATGATAGGATCGATTTTTTCGCATTTTAATTTCGGTCATCTCTTTTTCAATATGTTTTCTCTGTATATTTTCGGCTCTCTGATTGCCAGGAGAGCAGGGGCGTGGAAATTTCTCGGACTTTATCTTGTAAGCGGCATCATCGGCAATCTGATTTTCATGGCTTTTTTCCGTGACGGGTCATACTCGCTTCTCGGTGCATCCGGTGCGGTTTACGGTATCATGATGGCGACAGCCATGCTTGAACCCGACCGCAGATTTGTGATTATTTTTCTGCCGTTTTTCCCGGTCAAAACCAAAACACTGGTCGTGGCATTCACGGTTATCGAAGTTTTGAGTCAAATGGGCAATGCCGGAGGCGGCACCGCACATCTGGCTCACCTCGGAGGTTTTATCGGCGGTTATTTGTTCACTTTGATATTCCTCAAAAAACAAATCCTCTGGAACCCGCTGAAATTCCGCAAAAAAATCACACCGCACAAAGCCCCCGATGTCAAATTCAAAGTCGTCTATCCGCAGGATGCTCCCGTTACCCAGAAAGAACTCGACGCCTTGCTCGACAAAATTTCCGTACACGGCATAAATTCTCTCACACCGCTTGAACGCGAACGCCTGAAACAGGCCCGCAAACAAATGCAGGAACAATAAAATGCTCGGAACTCACCTCTTTGATTACCACCTACCGGAAGAACTTATCGCTCAATACCCCGCCGACAAAAGGGATCACTCCCGTATGCTCGTTCTCGATCCGGACAGCGGCGATTGCGAAATCAAACCCTTTTATGAGATAGTCGATTATCTCAATCCGGGCGACCTCATGGTCTGCAATAATACCAAAGTTCTCCGCGGCAGAATGTATGGTATCAAAAACGGTGATCCCCAAGGTGCAAAATTTGAACTCCTGCTCGTCGCCGCCCTCGAAAAAAACAACCGTTTCAGCGCGCTCCTCCGCCCCGGCAAACGCGCAAAAGAAGGAACTTTTGTCGCTCTCTGCGACATTGACGGTTCCATCAACTCAAACGGCGACGGCTTCACCGTCATCGGCAGATACGAAGAAGATACTTTTGAAATCGAATTCAACCGCGACCCCGATGAATTGCAAATCAAATACGGGCATATCCCGCTGCCTCCTTACATCCGACGCAATGATGAATCCGATGACGAAAACCGTTATCAAACCGTCTTTGCCAAAGAAAAAGGTGCTGTCGCCGCTCCGACTGCCGGATTGCATTTCACTCCCGAAGTCATCGCCGCACTTGAAGCAAAAGGCATCAGCAAAAAAGAACTTACCCTGCATGTAGGACCGGGAACTTTCAAAACCGTTTCCGTTGAAAATGTCGAAGATCACAAAATGCACTTTGAAGAATATTTCCTCGACGAAAATACTGCAAACGCCGTCAATGATACCAGAAAAAATAATCACAACGTCCTCGCAATCGGCACAACCACCGTCCGAACTCTCGAAAGTTGTGTAAATGATCAGGGATTGCTCGTTCCCGGACACGGCAGAACTGATATTTTTCTCTATCCTCCGCACAAAATCAAAGGATGCGACATGCTTCTTACCAATTTTCATCTGCCCAAAAGCACTCTGCTGATGCTTGTAAGCTGTTTTGTCGACCGTGAAAAAATGCTCAATGCCTACGAAATCGCCAAAGCCGAAAAAATGCGCTTTTACAGCTACGGCGACTGCATGCTGATCCTGCCGAAAAAGAAATAATGAAAAAATTTTCACTGCTTATAATTTTTCTGATTACTTTTGCCGTACTTTTCTGCGGCTGCTCAAGCATGAAAAAATCCATCAAAATTGCAGATGAAAAAGATATTTTTGCCGCAGAACTTGATAATATTATACACCAGCAGTCGCAAATCCGCCGTGAACAGCTCCTTCACTCACTGCGGCAGGAAAACCAAAAAGCAGAAACTTTGAGCAATATCGCAAACTTTGAACTCATGCTCAACAGTTACGAATTGAGCCAGACGGAAAAAAATAAAGCCATGCTCAAATATTTCGATCGGGCAAAACTCTATATGCAGCTCCTGCTCATGCCTGAAAAAAAAACACTCCTGCTGGATGAATATATCAAAAATCAACTGACTTTTGAACTCGCTTCCATTTTCATCCACTGCTCAACTGCCAAAATGATACTTGATACCCCCGATGTAAATTCAGAGGATTTCAACAGTATCAACCGCAAATGGCAGAATATCATCGCCAATAACAAAATCGAATACGATGCCTTGCGTATCAATGATTTTGATGCAGGCAAACTCCTGCCTGATATTTATTATCCCATGCACCCCGACAAAATTGATCTTTCTCTTGAAAATTACCGCCTGCAAAAAAAAGATAATTCCCGCGTCCGCACCGAAGCCCGAAAACTTTATTCAGCATTGCAGGCAAAATATGAAGACAATTTTCCGCTGATACTCCTGCGTATGACTTTTGCAGCACCGCACAAAATCAATTATATCTGCGGCGATGACAAAGAACTGAAAAAAGATTTTGCCGCATTGCTTTCTGAAATAATATGGCTTTACTGCAGTGAGGTCCTCTACAACTCCATGCAAAGTTCTTACGCTATCAGTGCCGATTTCAGAAATACGGTAATAAAAACAACCCCC
>JAZRBX010000172.1:0-6325 GCA_045635285.1 Victivallaceae bacterium | reverse complement strand
TTTCCTCGGTCTTCCGAGCTTGTACATGGCAATACAGTTGAGCCGTTTTTCGCTCAGCATGGTCAATGCCGTGCCGTATTATTTCGGCATGATAATGGCGGCTGTAAGTATTTTCAGCGGTCTGCTTATAGGTTTTCTGATCCGCAAACCTTTCAGAGAATTTTTTGCGAAAAATCATCTTGTGATATATCTTGCTGAACTTATATTTTTGAATGCAGGTCATATTTTCAACTGGATGGATGCCGGGGAAAATGCAAAGTTTGAGATCATATATTATTTTGCGGGATTGAGTTCTATCGGCTTGTGCTGCAGTTTGTATATGCAGTATGAATATGAAAAAGAACGCCGTCTGATCCTGTTTTCCATACTGACAGGAAGTGTATTGGCATACTTTATCGGCGTCAGATATTTTGAACCGGATATACTCGATATGTATCTCGGCATCCCAGTTTGTATAATCGCCCTGCTTAATCAGATATTCATAAATAAAAAACGCTCATGGCAGCAATTTGCTATAATCACTCTCCTGATGCTGATAAATATAGTTATCATACTGCAAATCCATTTGACTGACAGAAAAAATTTCAGTTCCATCAATCACCTCGGATACACAAAACTTAAAATCAACAATAATTCAATAAACATAATCGACAACCGCAACCGCACTCTGAAAGATACTCACATCTTGAGTTTACAAAACGAAAGCGAACTGCCGATTTACCAGCTGCAGAGCAACCGTTCCCAAATCAATGTGCTTTTTGCCGGCTATCCTGGCAGTCTGACGCCTTTGATGCTGTACCGCTCGCCTTTTGTCAAAAAAGTTGATGTATATTTCTGGGACATTCCGCTGCCGAAAAACTTTCCGCAGCAGACGATAATGCAAAGTCTTTTTTACAGAAGCGAATGGGACTTTCTAAAACTCTTCCCGCAAAAAACTTTCGATCTCATCATCATAGAAGATTTGCCCGATGAAAGTGAAATGGCAAGCCGAATTTTTCTGCATTACGCCAAAAGACTGCTGAATCAACCCAACGGTGTTATTGCTTTCCCTGAAAAAATAGCAAGAAAATATGACGGTCAACTTCTGAAAGGCTCCCCCTCCTCCACCATGGTCATGATGATGGGCGGTGAAAGCACCGAAAAAACTGAAATTCTGGAAAAAAGACTTAAATCTTTCCTTTTTGAACTCAATCCGGAATTTCAATCGCATTTATTCAGTTACTCTGTCCCCGATAAACTTATAACCTCTTTTGATGAGAGCAACACCTCCGCATCATACAACAATACTTATTTCAAAACAGTTCTGCCGCAGAATATTATGAAACTTCTGCTCTATATTGTTATTGCCGCATATCTGGTCTACCGCCTTTTCAAATGCCGTTACAAAAACAATCAGAACGGATTTTTTGCACTCGAAGCAGGTTTTACTTTCAGTATTATCCTGTTCTGCTCTCTCATGCTTCTTTCTGAATTGCGTTTGGTGTATCCGTACTTCACTCCGGCATTATTCGGCATAGCCATATTGACAATGCTGCCAATCAAAAACAAAAAATTTGCATTTATTTCTCAATGTGCAGTAATGCTGATATTGATTTACTTTACATCAATGTCATTTATCAAAATCATACCGCCGGTTTATGTCGTTCCGGTACTTCTGCCGTTGAGTTTCATTGCCATAGCCAATACTCTTGACACCTGCAAAATCAAAGAAAGCATTTCCGCCGATGACGATAAATACATCCTTTTTGCCATCGGCATACTGCTTACATTAGTTCTGCTGCTGTTTGCGAAAAACAACAATCTCTATCCGATTCTGATATACTCCGCCATCGCATCAAGATTGCTCTACTATTTAAAAATATAATCATTCAATATAAAAATAAGAGGATGATATTCAGCAATCATTTTTGCTGTATTTTAAATAGTGCACCATTGACGGCGGAGCATAATGTGAAAAACACCCCCGCCAATAATGCATAAGTAATTTCTGCATAAAAAAAATACGGAGATGCAAATCAAAAACGCACTCCGTATTTTTTTATATATTTTTTATATTGTGTCGTTGCGGCGATTCAATTCTTCACGGATTTCCGCACAGCGTTTTTTGCTCAAAGGATAGAAGCAGAACAGCACTATACCAATAATAAATCCTGCAACAGGGATCAAAATATACGCATTACGCATATTGAGCAAAACTGTTTCCGGCAAACCTTCAGAGGTCTTGGCAATTTCAGCGTCATATCCGCAAATTTTGAGGAATATACCGCTCAAAACGGCACACAAAGCCATTGAGGCTTTCTGGATAAATCCGCGGAAAGAACTGATAATTCCCTCTCCACGATGTCCTGTACGCAACTCTTCGTAATCACAAACATCAGACCCCATAGAATCAAGCAGCAGCCAACAGCCCTGCAATGCAAGTGCATGAAGTGCCAGACTTGTCAACTGCAAATACGGATATTCAGGAGTCATCGTTATAAAATATGTCAGATTGCCGATAATGCAAATCACCATACCGCATATAAACCCTTCCCGCTTGCCGAAGAGATTGGATATTTTACTGATAAACAGCAAACTTACAATACTTATTACCGAATAGATAATGCCGATTAGAAAAACGATTTGACCGTTCAATTCTTCATTGCCGCGGCATACATAATACAAATTAAGCAATCCTGAAATACTGCCGATTGCACCGCAGCAAGTCAGAACGATAAAAAATCCGGCAATCAGAATCAAATACGGAATGTTGGTAAGGATTCCTCCCAATGCTTTGAAAATATTTACTTTTTCATGCAGTGAATTTTTCGGATTTTCTTTACAGACAATGGCGGGAATCATGCCGAGTACCAAAATAAAAAGTCCGGCAATAACAGACATTGTAACTGCACCTTGCTGAATATTCGAAAAAAGCGATTTTCTGACACTCAATGTGTATGCAAGCGGAGAAATAGTCTGCCCGATCAAACCGAAATACATACGCCAAGCCAGAACTCCGGTCTTTTCATCATAATCATCACTCAATTCATAACCAAGTGCGGTGTAAGGAACGACAAAAAGTGTATAAACCATAGCATATACACAACCGAGAATACTCACATACAGAAACGGAATATTGCTGTACCACGGATTTTTAACTGTTTCCAGCATCGGCGGCAGCCAGTACAATGGCAGAAACACAGCACATCCGATCACACCGACAGCGATCAGAGGTTTGCGTCTGCCCCAGCGGGAACGGAAATTATCAGACCAGTTGCCGATCACAGGATCGGTAATTGCATCAAAAACCCGGGGAATTGCCAATGCAATACCGGCAAGCACCGGATCCATCTTGAAATAATCTACATAGAGATAAAGAAAAAGACTGTTTATAATGACAAAAGAATATCCGTCAGCCCAGCCGCCGATACCCCATGCAATGCGTTCTTTCAAAGGAACTTTATTTACTTTTTTTTCCATATTCATACTGATTTTATTTTGAATTAGGGTTATATATTCCAAAAACTTTGCCGTCACTGAAAATAATCAAATCAGGATATTCCCAACTGCGAAAATATGGAATATTACGATCTTTAAGCATTTTTTCAACACGGCGTCCGCGCGAGTCGCGGGCAAGCCATTCGGGCTGAGTTGTAACTGCAATGACAGGAGCCGCGTTATCAACCATTTGATCACTGTTGCTTCCTGCTCCGCCGTGGTGAGCCATTTTCAGAACATCACACTTGAAGTTTGTGTTTTTGCTGAAAAGGACTTTTTCCTGCGCCCAGCTCAAATCGCCGGTAAAAAGCATTGTAAAATCATTGTGTTTCAATTTAAAAACCAATGATTGTCCATTGTGATCACCGATTTTATACTCGCTGGTGGCTCCGCCGATAACCTCTGCTCTGATGCCTTTACCGAAATCAATAACATCTCCGACATTGACATATTCCCACGGAATATTTCTCTGTGCCGCCATCATTTTGAGTGAACGGTAAAGTTTCAGAGAACTTGCTTCTCCGGGGACGATTTCATTTTCCGGGGGGAAAGAGTGAATTACTTTGCCGATTTCAAATGCGGGGTCTGCCAGCAGAGTGAATGCACCGCCGGAGTGATCGCTGTGAAAGTGACTGATTATCAACTGGTCGATTCTTTTGATGTTGCGTTTTTCCAAAGCGGCAACAAGAATGCGTCTGCCTGTGCTTACGACTCCGGTATCAATGAGAGAAACCTTTTTATCCGGAGAGATGACAATATAAATATCTCCGATTTCATACGGATTGTCGATTTGATGAATCTCCAAACTTCCGTTCGGAACAGCTTTTTGCCATGAAATAAATTCCGCACCGTACAAATGCAGAAAAACGGCAAAGAGAACAACTGCTATTGCTGTTTTTTTCATTTTTCTTCCTTATTCCAAATAAAATATCCGAATTTTTCAGCCTGATAATAGGCTCCGTTATAAATCGGTGACCAGGCATAAGTGCTTCTTGCCGCACCATGAGCGGCACGATTGCGATAAATATTGGCAAGAAATCTTTTTTCAGGCATTCCGTTGAAGCCAAAATCACTCCACGGAACAGTCAATATCACCTGCCACTGACCTTGTTTTTCCGAAAAATCCACCTTGGCATTCTCTGCATTCCATTTCGGATCGCATGCTCCCCGTCTGTAATGAGCTGCATCCCACAAACAACCTCTGGAATTAACAATAAACTGCCAGCCGCGGCTCGTTTTCTTTTCATCAGGAATCAAAAATATTTCAAAACCGTCCTCTGCCCACATATTGGCAAAATCGCGGGGACGAACCTGTGAAATACGGTTTCCGGAAACAATGGGTTCTTCAGCAGTCAGAGTCAATTTCAAATACTTGTCATCGGCTTCAAGTTTCAAAGTGGTTTTGACATCAGCTTTATCGCCGTAGACAGTGAGAAATTCACTCTCAATATTTTCATTAACACAGACTCTGCGGATATTCTTTTTAACAGTATCACGCAAAATTCTGCTGCGCTCTTTCATGATCTGCATTTCTTTAAGGATTGCATTTTTTGCCTCTTCGGTATCGGCAGACTGCAAAGCTTTTTCCAGACATTTTTCAATATCTTTCAAAAATCCGTTTCTGCAAACTTCGGAAGCAGTCGGATAGGACGGAGTTCCGAATCCGCTTACGCCTGCGAGGCTGAAATACTGTCTTTCAACGACGCGAAAATATTCTTCCATAGCGGGTGCGGCATTGCCGAATTTTTCACGGAGGAAATCTTTTCTTGCCTGTTTGCGGTCAAAGCAGATGGAATTGAAGTATTCTTCAACAGCGAACAAATTCCATTGATTGATACAGCCGTCATTCCCGCCGATGATCAAAGTTACATGATTTACAGCGGAAATTTTTTTCAATGTATCCAGCAGGATATCTGCGGGAGCCGCCATACCGCCGTCGAAACCTGCATTCAATACAAATGCAAAATCCTGACCGGCAGCAGCTGTATATTCTGCATTTTTCTGATAAACAGCAAGGTCAAGCAGAGGGATTGCCTTGCTGTCGTTTTCTGATATCTGTTTTATTTCAACTGTTTGCCGACATCCTGCAAAAAACATGCCGGCAATTATCAAAAGTAGATATTTATTCATTTCATATACCTTTTCTGATAAAGTAAGCAGCAGTACCGCTCCAAGCGTGACATGCGCTGTTCATACGGACATCATTGTACGGAGAAAAAAACGGTTCATCCGGACGATATGCTTCCCAGAATGTATCTGCGCCGTGTTTTATCATACTGCCGTAATATGCAGTCAAAAGTTTCATCAAATGCTCATCATTGCCGCAAACAGACCATGCTTCCAGCAAATAATGGAACATATACGGAGATGACGGACGCACTGCGTTGATATTATTTTCAACGGCAAACAATGCTTTTTGCCCCTCTTCCGGAGTAAGCACGCCGGAAATGATGAACCATATCTGCGATGCATATGAAATCTGTTTTTCTGCGCCTGATTCGACTATGCCTTCGGCAGCATTGTAAAAAACTTTTCTGGCAACGCGGCTCAATTCATCAGCACGAGCATTTAATTCTGCGGCTTTATCATTTTTTTTAAGCATTACGGCAAGTTTTGCCAGCGAACGGTACCCTGTAATCATGTGTCCCTGCATCGAAGCCTGACGGTCAAGTTGTTCATCATGATCGACAAAAAACCAATCTTTGTACGGGTCGTTGATACCGACGAAAATTCCGTTTTCAAAAAAGCGTTCCATCAATTTCAACTGGTGTTCCGCCAAATCAAAAAGTTCTTCTCCGATACTCAAATCTCCGCTCCAGCGGCAATGTTCCTCCAACAGCAGCGGGAA
>JAZRBX010000171.1:0-4012 GCA_045635285.1 Victivallaceae bacterium | reverse complement strand
ATTATCTCACCAGAGAAGAAATCAGCTGGCTTTGAAAATAATCGGGGGGCCGCAGCCCCCCTACTGAAAAAATCAGTTCGCATTCAATATGCGGCTGATTTTTTTATTGTTTGACTTTTGCATTTGCATTTTTAAAAAAATGTGCTATATTATGTAACTTTGAAAACCTTGATTCTGTAAAAGAATTGACCGTCCGACAGGCAAAATGTTAAAACGGACAACACTTTGATTTTTTATAAAGTGTTACCCCATAAGGTCTTACAGCTCCTTTGGAGTCCTTGTCCGCACATGATGTCTTTGGTGCGAAATTCCTGCGCAGATCAATTTTCACAATCAATTTTAAAGTAGGAAAGTGGATTAAATGAAAAACTCATCGCACATTTGTGTCTATTCCGGCTCCGCCAATCCGGAGTTGTCGCAGGCCATTGCCGATTATCTGGGTATCTCTCTCGGTAAAGTGCATCTCACCCGTTTCCCCGATGGGGAGTGTTTCTGTCAATTTGAAGAAAATGTCCGTACTGCCGACGTTTTCATCATTCAGCCTACTTGCGCCCCTGTCAACGACAATCTGATGGAAATGCTCATTATGATTGACGCCGCCCGTCGTGCATCCGCTGCCCGAATCACTGCCGTTCTGCCTTATTACGGTTACGCCCGTCAGGACCGCAAGGACAAACCCAGAGTCCCGATTTCATCCAAACTTGTTGCCAATATGATCACTGCGGCAGGTGCCGACCGTCTGATCACATTGGATTTGCATTCACAGCAGATCCAGGGATTTTTTGATATTCCCATGGATCACCTCTACGCCCGTCCCGTACTGGTTCCCGTCCTGAAAGAAATTCTCGGACCCGATCCCGTCGTTGTCGCTCCCGACTCCGGCAGTGCCAAAATGGCAATGTACTACTGCGACATGCTCGAAGGCGGTTTCGCCGTCGTCGCCAAACGCCGTATCAATGCCACTACCGTCGCATCCAGCCACCTCGTCGGTGAAGTCAAGGACAAAGTTTGCGTCATTACCGATGACTTGACCAGTACCGCAGGCACTCTCTGCGCCGCCGCCAAGATCCTGAAAGAAAAAGGTGCGAAAAAGATTTATTGCGCCATTTCTCACTGCATGCTCGGCGAAAAAGGCAAGGAAAAACTTCTTTCAACTCCCGAAATCGAACAGCTTATTACCACCGATGCTGTTCCCCAGACTGATGATTTGGGAGGCAAAATCAGAGTCGTAAGTGTAGCTCCGCTTCTGGGTGAGGCAATCCGCCGAATCCATGACGGCAAATCAGTTTCTACACTTTTTTATATTAAACATTAACCACCATCACACAAGTTCAGAACGAAAGGAATTTCATGAGTACACAAGGTTATGAATTGAACGTGGAAAGCAGAAATGTTTTCGGTAAAGGCAATGCCCGTCGTTCCCGCAAAGCCGGTCTGATCCCCGCCGTTGTTTACAGCAAAGGCAAGGAAGCTCAGGCTATTTTTGTCAAGGAAGGCGATTGGGCTGCTCTCGCCAATCACGACTTCGAAGTCGTTACATTGGTCGAAGGTTCCAACAAAACCAATGCTGTGGTCAAAGAAGTCCAGCGCAACTATCTCAAAGATTATGTTGTCCACATCGACTTCCACGCCGTCGAAGCATAAACTGCTGAATGTATGAAAGAGTTTTCTTCTTCAATAATTCTCGTTGTCGGGCTCGGAAATCCCGGACAGGAATATGCCGGAACCAGACACAATGTCGGATTTATGGTCATTGACCGCATGTTGAAGAAACTTAATGCCGAATCCGGCGGAGAATCCGGATGCAGCAGTATCTTTTACAAACTTAAATACAAGGGAAAGTCAGTAATTTTTGCAAAACCGCAGACTTTTATGAACTTGAGCGGAAACGCAGTGCTTCCGCTGCTGAACAGAGAGTTTCTGGAACGGAGTAATCTTTTGGTCATACACGACGAACTTGATTTGCCGCTCGGCCGTATAAGAATCCGCAAGGGAGGCTCATCAGGAGGACATAACGGAATCAATTCCATTATTGAATCTTTCGGAGGTCAGCAGGATTTCATGCGGATGAGAGTCGGCATAGGCAGGGACAGAGATGTCATTGATTATGTTTTGAGTCCGTTTGCAGAAGCAGAGAAAGAGTTGATCGAAAAGGTCATCGACTGCGCCGCAGATGCCGCAATAGAGCTTATCAAAGCTCCCGCTCCGGCAGTTATGAACCGCATCAATGCTCTTGATTTAAGTGAATGTATGGAAGAAAAAAAAGAATCTAAGTAAATTTTGGAGGTTTTATTTTGAAAAAGTACGAAGCAGTGTTCATTTTGGACATTCGTAAGGTCGATGATGACGGCAAAGCATACAGCAAAGAACTCGTCGAATTCATCGAAAGCATTGGCGGTAAAGTCAATGAAGTTGTCGCCATGGGCAGAAAACAGTTCTCCTATGAGATCAAAAAACGCAAAGGCGGTATCTATTTGAATCTTTTCTTTGAACTCGATCCCCTCAAAGTTATCGAAATCAAAGAAAAATATATGCTCGATGAACGCGTTCTGCGCAATATGATCATCGTTGATGAACGCCCCGCAGAAATCCGCAGTTTGAAGGTTGTTGACGAACAGTAATCATCTGTCAATAACGGTGTTAATTTGAAAGGAGATAAAAAATGGCTTCGTTGAATAAAGTTTTCCTCTTGGGAAATCTTACCAGAGATCCCGATTTGAGATACACTCCGTCCGGTTCTGCCGTATGCGAATTCGGTTTGGCTGTCAGCCGCCGCTCGGCAAACGGAGCCGATCAGGATGAAGTTTGCTTCGTTGATATCGTCGTTTGGAGCAAACAGGCAGAGAATTGTAAACAGTACCTCGGCAAAGGCTCTCCCGCCCTTATCGAAGGCAGACTGCAGTTTGATTCATGGGAAGACCGCAACGGCGGCGGCAAACGCTCAAAATTGCGTGTGCTTGCCGAAAGAATCCAGTTCATCGGTTCTCCCCGCCGCGACAATCCCGATGCAGAATCTTCTTACAATAATAACTCCTACGGCGCAAATAACGGCAATGCCTCGCGTGGAAATTACAGCAACGGCAATAATTACAATGCCGGAAATAATTACAACCGCAATGCCGCCCCCCCGATGCCCCCCATGCCGGAAGAGGCATTCAATCCTTCCGACGGCATTGATGACATTGTCCCGTTTTAAGCCGAATATCTGAATAATTTGAATTAATTTTTTATAGATTTGAAAGGAATCATAAAATGCAAAAAAGAATCAGCCGCAGAAGACAAGCTGCCAAACCCAAAAGCTGCCGCTTTTGCGAAGCCAGAGTAAACTACATCGATTTCAAAGACGCTGAAACTTTGGCTAAATTCCAGACCGAAAAAGGCAAAATCATGCCCCGCCGCATTACCGGAAACTGCCTCGACCACCAGAAGATGCTCGCCACCGCTATCAAACGTGCCCGCATCGTCGCTTTGGTCTACTAATACAGGAGTTTAATATCATGGCTAAAAATATCCAGCTCATCATGCTCGAAGACGTCGAAAACCTCGGCCTCGCCGGTGAAGAAGTTCTTGTCGCTCCCGGTTATGCCAGAAACTACCTGCTGCCTCGCGGTCTCGCTGCCAAAGCTACCCCCGGCACTCTCCGTCTTCTCGCTGCCCGTAAAGAAAAAATCGAAGCCAAACGCGCCGCAGAACGCGCTGCCGCTACTGATGTCGCCAACAAAATCGCCGCTCTCAATCTCGAAATTGCTATGCAGGCTGCCGCTGACGACCAGCTCTTCGGTTCTGTTACTCCCCGCATCATCGCAGAACGCTTGAATGCAGAAGGTTTCAGCATCGAATACACCAAAGTTCAGATCGATACTCCCATCAAGACTCTCGGTGAATTCTCTGTTGTCGTCAAAATCTATCACGACATCAAAGCTGAACTCAAACTCACTATCGTTCGTGCATAATTGCAGGAGCTTTCAATATGAATAACACTTTTGCAGAGAAAAAACAAACTGCCGAAACT
>JAZRBX010000170.1:0-2104 GCA_045635285.1 Victivallaceae bacterium | reverse complement strand
ACGCTGTACGCTTCCTTGCCAACGTCTGCGAAGGCGACGCAAGAAAAGCTCTCAACGCCCTCGAACTTGCAGTCCTGACCACCATGCCCGATGAAAACGGCACAACCGTCATATCCTTGAAATGTGCGGAAGACTCTATTCAGAAAAAATTTATAAACTATGATGATGACGCTCACTACGATACTGCGAGTGCTTTCATTAAAAGTATGCGGGGAAGCGATGCCGATGCCGCAATTTATTACCTTGCCAAAATGCTTTCCGGCAACGAAGACATCCGCTTCATCGCCCGCCGCCTGATGATTTTTGCCTCCGAAGACATCGGCAACGCCGACCCCAGAGCTTTGACCGTGGCAGTCAGTGCGGCACAGGCAGTCGATATGGTAGGTATGCCCGAAGCAAGGATAATCCTTGCCCAGGCAGTTACTTATTGTGCGACGGCCCCCAAAAGCAATGCCTCTTACCTTGCAGTAAATCAGGCACTCTCGGATATCGAACACGACCGTGTCCAACCGATACCCGTACATTTGAAGGATTCACATTCAAATCAGACTTCAGACACGGAAAAAAATCAGGAGAACTACAAATACCCCCACGATTTCGGCGGTTTTGCAGTTCAGGATTACATGACTGTTGAAAAAAGCTATTACGAACCGAAAAACATCGGTTACGAATCTAAAATAAAGGAACGGATCGATTACTGGAAAAGTATTCGCTCCCATGCAAAAAATGGAAAATTCTAAACAAAATTTGCGAAAAATCTTTACAGAAAAACGCCGTATGCTCTCCCCGGATGAGCGTAAAAGTTTTTCTGCAGATATTTGCCGCAATATTGCGGAAATTCCTGTTTTCAAGCAAAGCCTTTGTGTGGCTTTTTATGCCGCTGATGAAACAGAAGCCGACCTCTGGGAGCTTTTTGAAAAATTCAACGGCGAAAAAAAGTTTTTCCTCCCCCGTTACAGGACAGAGGACAAATCGTATGAAATGGTGCAAATACATGACCGCCTGACCGACCTCAAAATCGGTAAATACGGCTTGGAAGAACCCATCGCAGACCTTCCTGCCGCTTCAAGTCAGGAGTATCAATGTATGCTGTATCTGGTGCCCGGAGTTGCTTTTGACTCCAAGTGCCGCCGTCTCGGCAGAGGCAAAGGTTTTTATGACCGCCTGCTGCTGAATGCAAAATTTTCACTGGGGATTTTTTACGAGTGCCAGCGTTTTGACGGGGATATTCCGTCAGAAGCACACGATATCAAACTTGATATGATCGTCAGCGAAAAACAACTTTACCTTCTTCCGGTGGAACCGTAAACAATACCGGATATAACAAAAACAACACAAAAAAAGAAAGAAAAACAAAAATGACAACATGGTTGATCCCAACAATCGCCGGTATAGCCGGAATCATTGTCGGAGTCATCGTCGTAAGCATACTTATGGCTGTACGCAAAGACTCCGCCGCCAAAGCCGCTGACAAAATCCGCCGCGAGGCTGAAAAAGAAGCAGACCATATCGTCCGTGAAGCACGCGTCAGCGCAAAAAGCGACATCATCAAAATGAGAGAAGAATGCGAATCCGAACTCAAAGAACGCCGCAAAGAACAGCAGAATATCGAAAAACGACTCTCTCAAAGAGAGGAAAACCTCGAACGCCGCGCCGATACTCTCGAAAGCAAAATGGACGACCTTGAGAAAAAAGAAAAAGATATCGCTCAACTCAAAGAAAGACTTTCCTCCAGAGAAAACGAACTCAAACAGAATATCTCAAAACAAATCGATGAACTTGAACGCATCGCTCAGCTCGACCGCCAGAGCGCAACCGATATACTCCTCGAAAAACTTAAAAATGAAGTCAAAAATGAGTCCGGTATCCTCGTTCGCACCATCCTCGATGAAGCTAAAGAAAAGGCAGAAAAAGAATCTCGCCGAATCCTCACTTGCGCCATCCAGCGTTACGCTTCCGAATGTACTTACGAACGCACCACCGCCACCATTCCGCTTCCCACCGATGAACTCAAAGGCCGCATCATCGGCAGAGAAGGCAGAAACATCCGTGCCATTGAAGCCGCAACCGGTGTCAGCATCCCCATCGACGATACTCCCGAAGC
>JAZRBX010000169.1:0-16186 GCA_045635285.1 Victivallaceae bacterium | reverse complement strand
TGTTGCATGGGGCGCAGCTCTCAAAGCTGTTCAGCTCGGTGCCAAAGTCATTACTATTTCCGGTCCTGACGGTTATATTCTCGATGAAGTAGGTCTTAACGAGGAAAAAGTTGCTTATATGCTCGAACTTCGTTCCAGCGGTCGTGATATCGTCTCTCCCTACGCTGAAAAATTCGCAGGTAGCAAATTTGTTGCCGGCCGTAAACCCTGGGAAGTTCCCGCAGATATTGCCATGCCCTGCGCCATTCAGAATGAACTTAACGGTAAAGATGCTGCTGATCTGGTCGGCAACGGCATCAAACTTGTCGCTGAAGTTTCCAATATGGGCTGCACCCCCGAAGCTATCGAATGTTTCGCAAAGAACAATATAAACTTTGCTCCCGGCAAAGCCGTCAATGCAGGCGGCGTAGCGACTTCCGGTTTGGAAATGAGCCAGAATGCCGGACATTGCTACTGGACCGCAGAAGAAGTAGATGCCCGTCTCCGCGGTATCATGACCGGAATCCACAGTGCATGTGTCAACAACGGCGCACAGGCTGACGGCAGCGTAAATTATGTCGCAGGTGCAAATATTGCAGGTTTCCGCACTGTTGCAGAAGCCATGATTGCTCAAGGTATTTGATCTGATTCTCTCCAAAGGTCATTACATATTCCGTCCGACAGAAATGCCGGGCGGATTTTTTTTATAAAAATGTCATTTATGTCTTGCAAAATAGGCTCGCATATATATACTACCTTGATAAGGATAAATAATTTTCCGTAAAATACTTTTGAAAGGAGCGTGAAAGATGAAAAAACTTTTTACAATTGCAGGTGTGCTGCTCGGCGGTTTTGTGCTTTCGGCACAGACTGTTCTGTTTCAGGATTTTGAAGACACCAAGCTCTTCAAAACAGACGGGTCCCAGATCAAACAGGTCGGTCTGTCAAAAAATCCCGGCGGCAACTGGCTTGGTTTCCGCGAAGATTTCAGCATTGTCAATGCCAATGCTCCGACTTCTCAAGGCAAGCAGGCTTTGCAGATAAGCCGCATTACTCCCGGGTATAATATTCAGGCTTTCCGTACTTTTTCTCCTGCAAAAGACAGTGAATATACTTACACATTTTCATTCAAACCTGCCGCAGAGGGCGGTTGGGGCATGCGTCTGCACAACTGGAAACAGAACAAGATCGTCGCAGATATCCGCTTTATGAAAGATAATACCATTTTGAGTATGAATGGTGTACGCGGCCATTTCGTTGCCAGAACTGTTCCGAATGAATGGCAGACTGCCGTCATCAGGATTATTCCCGGTTCAGAATGTATTGATTTTTCCATTATCAAAGCAGACGGAACTGTACTCAAAGGCAACAGTGCTCCGCTTTTCGGAGAGGTTGTTCCGATTGATATGATCTCTTTTTTTCACATGCCGGGACTTACTTCCAAAGTCCTTATCGACGATATAAAAATCGAAGCAACTGATTTTGCCAGTACCGCAGGCCGGGAAAATGTTGCCTTATCAGTCAGTGATGCCAAAGCATATGTGATTTCCGGAGGTAAAAAAGTTCCTGCTGCAAAATTGCAGGACGGCGACCTCGGCAGTTTGTCAAATCAGCTGGTGAAACTTCCGGCACAGATATTGCTTGAACTGCCGCATGGAACAACGGTAACTTCCGCTCGGTTGCACAGCGGAATTGCTGATTATAAGAATTATGCCAGCGGTGATGTTTCAGCCACTTCATATATTGTAGAGGGTTTTTCAACCGCAGCAGGTCAGTGGCGTGAACTTGTAAAAGTATCAAAAGCACCTGTTGCCGCAAACGTTTCAGAAGATGATACCAAACGTTTCAGTCAGGCGGATTTTGATTCCATTGAGGTAACACAGCTGCGTGTTACTATTACCGACAGTAATGATACCCGTATGCGTAATAGCGGTAGGATCGCTGAAAAATATGTCATTCTCCGTGAGATCGAACTTTATACCACTGAACGCGGCAGAGGCAGTGCCGGTTTGAGTGCCGTCATGCAGGCCGAATACCGTCTGCCCGTCTACCGCGATCAGGACACTGCTCATATCCACGCAATTCTTGACAGTTCAGTTCCGGAGGTTGAAATCGCACTGATATTCAAAGACCGTAACAACGGTTCAGTTCCTGTCGAACCTTTCAAAGTCAAGCTCAAAGCCGGTGAAAATATTATTCCTGTCAATATCAAAGGCTGGAAAGACGGCGAATACCGGACTTTGCTGCGTTCTGTAAGTGATTCTGTCAAAGGAGAATTTGCCCGTTTGCTCCGTTTGAACCGCAGTACCGATACCGCCGTCACCGAAAATGACGATTGGAGCGGCAAGCGGATGTATTTCCCCGATAAAATCTATTTTCAATCTTCAAGCGGAGTGAAGACCGAAGTCGTAAATCCAGATAATTATCCTTTAAACAAACCTTTTATCAGCGGCAAAGAGTGGTATATCCAGCTCGGCAGTTCTGTCATGTTTGACAGCGACGGCCGCCTTGTTATGAAATTCAATGAATTTACACGCGACTGGAAACAGAAAAAAGAGCGTTTCGCCCGTATCAAACCGGGTGAATGGAAATGGGAACTCATTGAAAAACCGCAGGACTTTGCAGGTCAGAACAGCGAAATCGCAGGTCATGTGGCTCCGAATATCGGTCGTGCCGGTTATACTTTTACGGACGGAGCAAAAGGCAATTTCCGTTTGTATGATGCCGCAAAAGACGGTGCCGTCAATCTTAAACAATTGCAGATATTTTATGTCGGATACAAACCTGCCGATTGGGGTGTTGTTACCGCTCCTCCGCAGACCTCATGGCTGATTTGGAAAAAAGGAGATGAATATATCCTGCTCAAAGATAAACCGTTCCTTGCCGACGGTATTTCAAGTGATGAATTTGAATCTCCCGACAGTACCAATGATAATTTCGCAGGTCAGTGGCTCTCCGAAGACGGCAAGACTCTTTTTTACGCCAGAGGCCGTACGCTCAAGCGTTATGCTCCCTTTATCGCACGCTATGACAATTTGTGGATGGCTTCGCGTATTTTGACTGTTTTCAGTACAAAGGACGGTTTCAACTGGGAGCGCTGTTATTTTGCAATTCCCGATGAGAAGGATGCTCCTGCTGCTCAACATTACGGAGCGACTATCTATCGTGTGCCGAGAGGAAACGGCATGATGCTCGCCATACAGATGAATTACAGCGCACTGCATCAGCAGTATGATTTGGAGATCGTATATTCTACCGACAATGGCAAAAACTGGAAGCGTATGGCTGATCGTAAACCATGGATTGCCGCAGCACCGCCGAACGGCTGGAACTTCGGTCTTACCAATATGCATAACAACATCCTTGAAAAAGACGGAAAGTTCTATCATGTGATCGGTTGGGCGGCTCCGCTTCCGCATTACAGCTATGAGGTTATCGGCCGCAATGATGCTGCGGATACCATTACTGCCGAAGAAATGCGTAAGAAATTTGACTGGCGCGGTATGCGTAACTGGCCCTACTGGAAGCATTTCGGGTCATATGAAAAACTGGCGGAGGCTCATCGCAGTCTTGGCTCCACCTGCGGGATAAGTGTTTACCGTAAAAACGGCTGGTTCGGTCTGAAAGCCGCAGACAAAGGTATTTTCATTACTATTCCCGTGAAAGCATCAGGCAGTCTTGCCGCCAATTATCAGACTGAAAAAGACGGTTACATCAAATTTTCACTTCTGGATGAAAATGATAAAGTCATTGCAGAAAGGACTGTCAGCGGCGATAATGTTTCCGGACTTGTCTTTGATAAACTTCCCTCCGGCTCTTTCCGGATCAAAGCTGATATGTATAAGGCTATGCTCTATACCATAGACTTTGATAAATAAATCAGAACAGGATCGTTTCAAACTCTGTCTGCGTACTGCGGACAGAGTTTTTTTATGTTTGAAGTTGACATAAAATCTATTTTCAGATAACGAAAGGAGTTTTTATGTCAAATTACATCAATCTGGTCGCAGGAGAAAATATTTATATTGAAAAAAAGGGTGATGATACTGTAATTCATTGTTCGATAATGCAGACAGCACCGAAAAATTTGTACGGAGGCTATTTCAAACTGCAGTCTGTACCGCTGGAAAATGCTCCCGTAAGATTTATCATCAGTAATTGCATTTTCCGTTTGAACGGCAAGTATTGTCAGTTGAAAGATTTTGTATTTGAGGCGCATTTTGCCGAGCAGCTTCAGGTTTTTATTTGTCTTTCTGCTTTCGGCGGCCCTGAAATAAGAATTGAATATTACTCTTTGGACGAAGAAACAAATTTGCATACGGATGAAAGCGATTATATCCTTCTTTACAGAATTACGGTACGGCACAGCGAAAACATGCAGCGTGCGGAGGTCGAGCGTTTTGCGGCAGGAACTTTGATAGATATTCTTTACGGAGTGGAGGGATTTCTTTATCTTCTCCGTGACGGAAGCATAAATGCGACTGTTACCCGTTCAACTTACGGTATTGAAGATCATTTTTATAACGACAACAATTCATTTTACATCCCCTGTTTCAATCCGGAAACGAAAGAGGGGATGAATATCCGTGTGCCTCGCAATCGCGGCGGAGTCCTTGAACTTGGCAAAGGGGCGGATTATTATATCTGGCGATCGACGGGGTATCCGTCGGCGGCACAGGCGGAGTTCAATACTGTTTCGGTCAATATTTCGGTCAACAGCGTTTATTTTTCATAAAATTATGACAGCACGGCAAAAAAGTCGTGCTTTTTTTGTGCTTAAAAAAAAGAGTTTTGGCATAGCGTGGAAAAATAAATTTGCAAAAAAGCATTTTCGGGTGTATATTAATATCATGGGAAAATTTCGTTACAATTATGATAACGGTCCGCTTCTGAACCGTTCAAAGAGAAAGTCCGTTAAAAGCATTTGGGCATTTATCGGAATAGTTCTGCTTTTTTTCTGCGCATGGGGCGTTTACAATTTGTGTTTCGGCGAAAAGGAAAGTGCCGATGCCAATGCAGATAAAAAAGTTACAGAACAGCCATCTTCTGTTACACCGGCTGCAACTCCTTTGCCGCAAACAAAAGCAGAGAAAGTTCCTGCTCCCGCACCTCAAGTTCCCGCTGTTGACAGAGAACTTCTCCCGGAAGCTGAAAATTATCCGCTCGGAGCAGTAGGACTTGATAAAGTGCCGGTTCTTAAAAATGCGGAAAATAATAAACTTTTCGCCAAAGCTGTCGCAGATACTGATTATCAGACAGCTAAATTGTTGCTGCTTAAAGAGATAGCTTCTTTGAAAAATAACAGTTCGCTCTATTTCCGCACCCTCGGCAAATATATGCGTTCTCTCAATATGAAAATCGTTTTCGATGCAGTTCCCGGCGGAAAAAATGAAAAATACACCATCGTTTCCGGCGACAGTTTGAGCCGTATTGCAATCAAATATAATTTCCCCGTGGAGGCGATTTACAAAGCGAATAAACTCAAATCCAGTACCATTTATCCCGGTAATGCCCTTACAGTTTACAGAGGTAAATGGAGAATTGAGGTCAGCAAAATACATAAACTCCTCTATGTTTATGACGGAGAGGACCTTTTTGCCATTTACGACATCGGTATCGGCAGAGAGGGCAGAACCCCCAAAGGTGATTTTATCCTGACTGACAAAATCGAACATCCTTCATGGTATTCTCCCGACGGCAGAGTCGTTGAATACGGTGAGAAGGAAAATATCCTCGGCACTCACTGGCTCAAGCTGGAACCGACCGGCGATACGGACCCCGCTTTTATCGGGTACGGCATCCACGGTACATGGGATAACGGCAGCATTACCAGAAGTTTGAGCAACGGCTGTATTCGTATGATCAACGAAGAGGTTGCAGAACTTTTTACTTATATACCGCGCAAGACACCGGTAAAAATTTATTGACGCAAAGGGAATCATTATGGCTGAAATATATCTCGATTTTGAAAAACCCATTATTGAGCTGAACAAAAAGCTTGCTGAAATGGAAAAACTCGGCATTGATCATCAAATAGATGTGCAGAAAGAAATTGATGCCTTGCAGGAAAAAATCGCAGCAACCATGCACGAAATATATGATTCTCTCACTCCGTGGCAGAAAGTTCAGCTTGCCAGACATCCCGAACGCCCTTATACAATGGATTACATTGAGCGTATTTTCAACAGTTTCATCGAACTTCACGGCGACCGCCGTTTCCGTGATGACAAAGCCGTTGTCGGTGGTTTCGCCCGTTTGAAAAAACGCCCTGTCATGGTCATCGGTACTCAAAAAGGCAGAGATATGAAGTCCAATGTTTACCGCAACTTCGGCTGGCCGCATCCCGAAGGATACCGCAAAGCCATCCGCTTGATGCGTATTGCAGAAAAAGCCAATGTTCCGATCGTAACTTTTATTGATACTCCCGGAGCGTTCCCCGGCATTGCTTCCGAAGAGCGTCATGTCGGCGAAGCCATTGCCGCCAATATGCGTGATATGTTTTCTCTGACTGTTCCTGTTATTGCCATTATCATCGGCGAGGGCGGTTCAGGCGGTGCTATCGGTATCGGTGTCGGCAATAAGATCCTTATCATGGAAAATGCTTATTATTCTGTCATCACTCCCGAGGGATGTGCGGCAATTCTCTGGAATGACCGCAAATTTGCCTCCCAGGCGGCGGATGCTTTGAAACTTACTGCTGAAAAACTGCTCGAATTCGGTATCGCAGATGAGATCATCCCCGAACCCAGAGGCGGTGCGCAGAAAGATCATGCCGCCGCGGCTGAAATGCTGCGTGAGGTCCTCGAACGCCATCTGGACGAATTGTCCGAACTTACTCCGCAGGAACTCAAAGATCAGCGTTATGAAAAATTCCGCAATATGGGCAGATATGATGAAAAAATCGTTGAAGCCGCAATCAAAGAAGAAAATTAATTTGCATAGTAGAGTAGTTTGAGAATGGCAGGTTTGATCATACGTCATGCGGAACTTAAAGATGTGCCGCGTATTTGTGAACTTTTGAAGATATACTCTGAACAGCATATTGTGCTTGCCAGAGATGAGGAAGATGTTACTTTTTACCTCAAAAATTTTACTGTTTGTGAGATCGACGGTGTCGTTGAGGGGTGTTCAGCTTTAAGAAATTTCGGCAATGAACTTTATGAGGGTCCTTCTTTGGTCGTTGCCCCTGACAAAATCGGTATGGGGATCGGTCGGAAATTGATTGAATTTCAGCTGTCGGTTTTTGAAAATATCACCTGTCCGGTCCGTGTTTTCGCCCTCACTTACAAAGATGAATTTTTCAAAAAACTCGGTTTCCGTGAAGTTTCAAAAGAACTTTTCCCCGAGAAAATATGGAGCGATTGCGTCAAGTGTGCCAAAAAGGACCGCTGCGACGAAATCGCCGTTTTGCGTGAAATCCAACCCTGAATAAACATAAAAACTTACAACAAGGAGATTTATCATGGCCCGTAAAGTCGTAATCGCAGGTAACTGGAAAATGAACAAAACCGCTTCCGAAGGCAAAGCCCTCGTCGAAGCACTCAAAGAAACTACCAAAAATATCTGCCCCTGCGCCGCAGACATCATCGTTTGCCCGCCTTTCACCACCCTCGTCAGCGTCATTGAAGCTGCCAAAGGTTCAAACATCAAAGTCGGTGCACAGAATATTCACTGGGCTGACAACGGTGCTTTCACCGGTGAAATCGCCGGCAATATGCTCAAAGAACTCGGCGTCGAATATGTCATTATCGGCCACAGCGAACGCCGTCAGTATTTCGGCGAAACCGACGAAACCGTCAACCTCCGCCTCAAAGCCGCTCTCAAAAATGACCTCAAACCCATCGTCTGCATTGGCGAACTTCTCGAAGAACGCGAAGCCGGCGCAACTGAAAAAGTTCTTTTCACCCAGCTCGACGGCGGTCTGAAAGATATTTCCGCAGCAGATATGGAAAAAATCATTCTCGCTTATGAACCCGTCTGGGCTATCGGTACCGGCAAAACCGCTACTCCCGATATCGCAGAAGAAACTCACAAATATATCCGCTCCTTCCTCGCTGACAAATATGGCAAAGATGTCGCTGAAAAAGTTATCATTCAGTACGGCGGCAGCATGAAAGCAGAAAACGCTGAAGCTCTCGTCGGTCAGCCTGACATTGACGGCGGTCTTATCGGCGGCGCAGCTCTCAAAGCAGACAGCTTCACCGCTTTGATCGAAAACGCTGTTGTCGGCGCAAAAAATAAATAAGTTTATTTCAGACTTTTTTATAACTTCCGGATTTGTCATGGATCCGGAAGTTTTTTTATTGGCTCTGTACTGAATATTGATTGATTTTTTGCTGCATGGAGTCCATTGCAGTAAACTGCTCATATTTGGTATAGAGTTTAAATTTCATCTGTCGGGCCAGTTTTGCTCTTCTGTTTTCAGATAAAAAGTTCCGATATGTATTTTTCTGATTGTATTTTTCAAAATTTTTCTTGAAAAAAGTGTTTTTTGACAGTATATTATATCTCCGATACAATACATCGGGGCTGTAATGACAAACAATTTCAAGATAAAATAATAAAAGAGGTGTTACATGAGTCAGGAAAATATTGAACAACTGCTTCTCAAAGCTGCAGAACTTCCCAACAACGCTAATCTCAATGCTGTTTACAAGGCTTTTGAAGCCGATCCCGACAGCGTAAAAAATTCAAAAGATGCACTTAATCTGCTCTTTGAAAGTTTCGACCCCGAAGCCATGAACATCACGATCGCAAATTTTATCCTTGCAATTTGTTCTTTCCCCGTCGAAAATTCTTCAAAACTCCGTCTTTTGCTCACCGCCGCTATTAAAATGATGCTGCCACCGTACCTCGACCGTCCCGCTGTACTCAAAGCTCTCGGTCTTCGTGATGCAAATATTCCCCCTTCAAATATTATCGGCAGATTCCGCAAACTTTCCGCTCTCAAAAACGGTCAGATAGTTTTTCTCAACAGTTCTTCCCGTTGGGGCAGTGTCGGCAATATTGATACTATTGCAGGTTCTGTCGTTGTCAATCAGTTCGGCAGTGCAGGAAGTTCCGGCAATGTTCCGCTGGATCTGGTGCTGGTTACCGGAGCATTGCTTTCCAGCGGTCTTGAAATTCTTAAAATCGCCGACTCCAGCGGCCGTACCAAAATGTCATCAGGCGAATTCCGTGCCATCGTTGCCAAAAAAGCTGTTGTCGCTCTGAATGATTCTCATATGATGCAGATGGCTCGTGCAGGTGTCGGTGCCAAAATGACAGCAGAAGAATTTGAAGCATGGTGGAACAATGCCTCTGCTGTAAGTGCTGTTGCCAAACGCCGTTCATGCGACGGCCGCAGTTTGCAGGAGATTATTCTGCTGCTTGACGGCGAAGATGCTTCTGTTAAATTTGAAGATGATGAAGTCGAAAAATTCTGTACATTTTTCACCAATTTGAAAAATGATGCTATCAGACGTGATCCCAAACGCCTTGCCGAAGTTCTGGTCAAAGTAAGTTCAAGAGGAACTCCCGAACAGTTGTCCAAAATGCTTTCTCCTTTGCAGGCAAAATGCCCGTTCTGGCCCGCAGACCCCATCCGTGCGCCCCATGAAGGCTTGGCAGTCTGGAGTGATCTTGCCGCCAAAGATATTGCCGTGCTTGCCGTTTTGACCAAAGATGTTTTCGGCAGTTCCTATATTGCCGCATTGGCAATGCGCCTGCCGCAGAAGGCTTTGACCGGTGTCGCCGCGCTCGCTGATATGGATGAACTTGATGAATTGATCACTGAACAGCACAGCTGCAGTTCCGATTTGTCCGTCTGGATTTGGAAAAACCGCAAAAAAGGTGCTGAAAAACTTACTCATCATCTTCATATCGACAACCTCATTCGCGCTCTTTCTCAGGAAGGTTTGCCCAAAGCCTGGACCAACGGTCTGCGTGAACTGCGCAACTTGCTCATGGACAATGCCGAATTTCATAAATTCCTGATCAATCTTGCCGGAGATCCCATGAAGATCACCGCATCTTTGCAGGCGGCTCTTTTTCTGACTTCCGGTGAACGCCAGAGTCTGGTTGTCAAACTTGCCCGTTCTTCAAAAGAATTGCAGAGCCACCTCGAAAAAGGTGCCGGCGCCAAAATCCTTACCGCCGGTATGTCCGAAGACGAGATCAAACGCAACAATGACCGTATGCAGGCTGACAATGAACCCTCTTATACAAGTATGGCTTCACACCGTATGCTTATCAAAGAACTTGATGACATCGTGAAAATCCATCAGCCCGAAAACCGTGAAGCTCTTAAAGCCGCCCGCGCTCACGGCGACTTCCGTGAAAACTCTGAATACGATGCAGCCAAGGAACGCCGCAACTTCCTTTCACGCCGTCGCGGTGAACTTGAAAAGGAACTTATGAGCGTGCTGGCTATCGATATGCGTAAAGTTGCCGTTTCCGATACCGCTGTCATCGGCAGCAAAGTTACTGTCAAGTATGAAGAATCAGGTAAAACTGAAGTATTTTATCTGCTCGGCGCATGGGACGGAAACCCCGAAAAAAATTATCTGTCATACAAAACCCGTTTGGGACAGCTCCTTTACAATCAGAAAAAAGGTGCTGCTCTCGATATGCCGAACGGCAAAAAAGCTGTTCTTGCAGAGGTTGCTCCGCTTGATGAAGCAGTTTTGGCTGACATGGATTGAGAGGGATTTGTCCCATGATGTTCAATTCCATACTCTGCCGTTATCATGAAATCGCCACCAAAGGCAACAACCGCATAATGTTTGAACGCTGTTTGGTCGATAATATTCATTGTCTGTTCAAAAAAGCCGGATTTGATTATCCCGTCCACAGAGTCAGAGGCAGGATATGGATAGAGAAAAAGGACGGAGCTCTTTTCAACGGAGCTGAACTGCAGGAGATTTTTGCTGTTCTGCAGCGGACTTTCGGTATTGAAAGTTTTTCTCCTGCACTCAAACTTGAAGCAGATATGGATGTTTTGACTGCGAAGGTCAAAGAACTTGCCCCTGTTGTTTTTGAGGAATTTTTTGCAAAACATGATATTGTAAGTTTCCGTGTGCGTGCCAGACGGAGCAATAAACAGTTCCCGCTCCGCTCCAAAGATATTGAAATCACTCTTGCCGATGCATTGACAAGCGTGGTCGATGACAGCCGTTTGAGGGTAAATCTTGATGAAGCCATGGTAACTTTCGGATGTGAGGTCAGAGATGAATTTGCTCTGCTCTTTCTCAATGAATACAAAGGTCCAGGCGGTCTGCCGGTCGGCAGTAATGACGGCGCGGTGGCACTTTTTTCCGGCGGTATCGACTCGCCTGTTGCCTGTTATATGACAATGAAGCGCGGATGTCCGGTAGATTTTGTGGCATTTCACAGCGATCCTTACACTCCGCAGGAGACTACTGACAAAATCAAACGCATTGCAGAACACATGAATCTTTTTCAGCGTGGCGGCAAACTTTTTCTCTGCAATCTTGTTGAATTTCAGAAGCGTGTCCGTGATTACTGTACTCCGAAATACAGAACGATACTTTACCGCAGAGGTATGCTGCGTATTGCGGAACATATTGCCCGCAAGTATCACCGTATCGCACTTTTAACGGGTGATTCCGTCGGACAGGTTGCTTCACAGACTTTGCAGAATATGCGTACTATTGATGCCGCAACTCCGATGCTGGTTTTGCGTCCTTTGGTCGGGATGGACAAGATGGAAACTATCCGCATTGCGGAAAAGATCGGAACTTTTGCTTTGTCCAATGTTCAAGTGCCTGACAGCTGTACTGTTTTTTCTCCGTCGCAGGCGGCAACGGTTTCCGATATTCCGACTATTGAAGCGGAGGAGGCACTTATTCCGGATTACGATGAAGTTTTGCGTGTGATTGCAGAAAATGCCGAAAAGGTTTGAATATTATGATGGAATGGAAAAAATTACTTTCAAGCCGCCGTCTCGGGCGTGATGAAATAGATCCTGTTCAGGCAAAACGCTCTCCTTTTCAACAGGACTTTGACAGAATTGTTTTTTGTGCGCCTTTCCGCCGTTTGCAGGACAAAACACAGGTTTTTCCTTTGAGTGAAACGGATTATGTCAGAACCCGTTTGACTCACAGTATGGAGGCCGCTTCTATCGGGCGTTCTCTCGGAACGGGGGCAGGGGCATTTATTTGTGCCAATGAAAAACTTGACTTCTATCCCGGAGATATCGGTGCGGTTGTAGCGGCGGCGACATTGGCTCATGATATCGGTAATCCGCCGTTCGGACATGCGGGAGAAGAGGCGGTGCAGTATTGGTTTGAACATTCTGAAATTGCCGCCGATTGCCGAAAAAATATGACCGAGGAGGAGATTTGCGATATTCGTCGTTATGAAGGTAATGCCCAGGGATTCCGCATCCTTACCAAATTGCAATGTCCGTCTCAGCGCGGGGGTATGCAGTTGACCTGTGCGACATTGGGAGCGTTTTTGAAATATCCGACACTTGCTGCTGCAAAAATCCGTTCTTCGGGAGTTGCCGGCAAAAAGTTTAATTGTTTTCAGGCGGACAAAGATCTTTTCCGTGAAGTTGCATTGGAATTGGGGTTGATTGAAATAGATACTTACAGTTTCTGTCGTCATCCGCTGGCATTTCTGGTGGAAGCGGCAGATGATATTGCATACAGAGTTGTTGATTTTGAGGACGGTTTGATTGCCGGACGCATACGGTACAAAGAGCTGGAAGAACTTTTCGGCGCAGTTATTGCTGATCCGAAAGCTATTGAAAAGACAAAAGTTTTGCTGAACGAAGTTCAGAAAGCAGAATATTTGCGTTCAAAAGCAATCGGCAAACTTGTAGATCAGGTAACACTTGCATTTCAGGAACATCATGATGAACTGCTGAATGGCACTTTGGAGAAATCTTTGATCGATTGTACAGAATCTGCAGAGCCTTTGAATGAAATTTACAAACGGAGTGCGGAAGTTATTTATACCACACCGAGAGTTACCGAGGTGGTGATTGCCGGGTTTGAACTTTTTTCAGGTATGCTGGATATTTTTGTGGCATCCTGCAATGACATTGCAGAAAACGGAGAATCCGCCTCACCGAGAAGCAAACGCATGATACATTTATTGCCTGATATGAAACGATATGTGGATACGCCCGACTGGCGTCAGCGTTCATATGTCAGAATTATAACTGTTTTGGATTATTTGTCCGGCATGAGTGATTCATACGCACTTTCTCTCTACAAAAAATTGAAAGGTATCAGTTTATAATGCCTGAACTTCCTGAAGTTGAAACTATCAGCCGTGCTCTGGCAAAAGGTTTGACAGGTCTGCATATTGTCAAAACAGAGGTTTTTTCCCCGCGGCTGCGTACCCCGATAAAGGTGCTTGAAACGGCAGATATATGCGGCAAAAAAATTATCGGAGTTGACCGCAGAGGCCGCTATTCTCTGGTGCGTTTCGAGGATGGAGCGGTGCTTTTGATGCATTACGGGATGACCGGGGTGGTGCGGATAGAGCCGCCGTCGGAGAAACGCAAACATGAACATATTTTCTTCCATCTTTCAAACGGGATGATTATGAAGTTTGAATGCCCTCGCAGATTCAGTCAGGTTGAATATTTCCCCGATGAAAATATTGAAGTTTTGAAAAAACTCGGAATTGAACCGTTGACGGATGCTTTTGACGGCAGATTTTTATTTGAAGCATCAAGAAAAAGGAAAACTCCTGTAAAACTTTTTATCACTGATAATGCCGTTGTTACAGGAGTCGGCAATATTTATGCGGCAGAAGTACTTTTTGCCGCCAAAGTTCATCCGCAAATGCCTGCTGAAAAATTGACATTGCAACAGTGTGTTTCGTTGGCTGAAAATATCAAAAAAATATTGCTTTTTGCCATTGAATGCGGAGGCAGTACCATTTCTGATTTCCGTCATGTTGACGGCTCGCAGGGGGCTTTTGCCAGAGAATTGAAAATTTACGGCAAAGACGGTGAACCGTGTGCCGATTGCGGAACTTTGATCGAGCGTATCGTTCAGGGGGGCAGAAGTTCATTTTTCTGTCCGTGCTGTCAGAGGATGACGGAGAAATGAATCTGCTTTCATACATTGCTGGCGAATTTGCAAAAATCGGCGTGGAATCTCCTGAAGCTGAAGCACGGCTGACGGTTGAATATTTTTACGGCAATGATATTTTTCTTCCGCTTGAAAAGGCGGATTTGAATATTTTTGAAAAGATTCTTGAACGCCGCAAAGTCCATGAACCTATACAATATATAACAGGTAGGGCGTTTTTTTTCAACAGTGAATTTTCTGTGAATCCCGACGTTCTGATCCCGCGTCCCGAAACGGAAATAATGGTTGAAAAACTTATTGAACTGCTGCCGCCGAACGGAGTTATGGCGGATATAGGCTGTGGTTCGGGATGTATCGGAATTTCTGTTGCGTTGGAAAGAACGGATGTTCAGGTTTATTCGTTTGATATAAGTCCTGCGGCATTGGCGGTCGCACGCAGAAATGCGGAGAAGCTGCAAGTGAAAAACATTACTTTTTTTGAGAGTGATTTATTATCGGCATGTCCGTCAAGCTTGCAGTTTGATGCGGTCGGAGCGAATTTGCCATATGTGCCTTTTGAAGATTATGAATTGTGCAAAGATGAAGTACGGAAATACGAACCTGAACTTGCTTTAACTGCTCCTGACGGCGGACTTGAAATAATTTTTCGCTGTGCGGATGAGCTTTTGAAATATCTCAAATGCGGAGGAACGGCATTTTTTGAAATAGATCCGTCGCAGGATGTGAGATTGAGAGATTATGCGTTGTATCATGGATATGCTGCGGCAGAGATCATTAAAGATTACACTGACCGTTCCCGATTTGTGAAGGTAATCAGATAAGTATTCATTATATACTATATACAATATATATAATATGTAGCAGAGGAAAAACATGGGCAGACGAAAAAAAAGATGATGATATATTTTGGTTGACCCTCGGCTTGTTCGGCATCGGGTGGCTTTTGTGTAAAACGGCAAAAGTTTTGTTTTCTTTGCCTAAAATCTCACTATCTGCACCGCAAACAAAAGTATCGGCACTTAAAACTGCTGAAAAATATGTTTGGAGTTTTGAGGATTTTGCTTATCTTTCATTGTTTTTTACGATTATCGGCATTGTTACAGCTGCGATAAATGAGATTTTTTCACCGTTGGCGATATGCGGATTTGTATTATACAGAATGTTTTTAGCCCTTGAACGCAGCAAAAACGAAACACATATTTGGAAAATGCCCAAAAAAATATTTGTATCTTTGTGCATTTTCTGTATCTTGGCAGGTGTCGCTGCTCAACTGTTTATTCTCTTAAATTGATGTAACTTTTATGAAAATATACTGAAAAATTTCCCTGTTTTGCACATGGAGCGGGGCGTTAAATGTGTTATATCAGAGAACAGTTTTAAAAAAAATAAAAAAAAATACAAAAAAACTTGAAAAAAGGTTTTAAAATGCTATATTATAAGACTTTTGTATCTACTTTTTTATATATATAAACACAGAACAGTGTCCGAAGTAGCTGGGACAAGGTTCGACAAACAAAGAAAAAACAGGTAAGAAATATGCCGACAATCAATCAGTTGGTCCGTTTCGGACGCGACAAAAAAATTAAAAAGAGCAAGTCAAAAGCTCTCAGTGCTTGCCCGCAGCGTCGTGGTGTCTGCTTGCAGGTTACCACCCGTACTCCTAAAAAGCCGAACTCGGCTTTGCGTAAAATTGCCCGTGTGCGCTTGACCAACGGTCAGGAAGTTACCGCTTATATCGGCGGTGAGGGCCATAACCTTCAGGAACACTCCGTCGTTCTCGTTCAGGGCGGTCGTGTTCGCGACCTTCCCGGTGTCCGTTATCACATTGTCCGTGGTGCCCTCGACAGTCTCGGTGTTGAAAAACGCCGCCAGGCTCGTTCCCGTTACGGTGCCAAACGCCCCGCTCCCGGTCAGGAAGATGCAGGTGCCAAGAAGAAAAAATAAGCCGTACAATCTGTACGCCGCTTAAAGAATCCGCTTAAAGCGGATGATGGTGAAACTAATTAATTTAAGGACTCTTTAAATGAGAAGACACAGTGCAGAAAAACGGGAACTTATTCCCGATGCAAAGTATAACAGCGAGTTGGTCGCCCGCCTCATCAATACCATTATGAGCCGCGGCAAAAAATCAACCGCTCAGGGCATCGTTTACGGTG
>JAZRBX010000168.1:0-1633 GCA_045635285.1 Victivallaceae bacterium | reverse complement strand
CCGTTGAACAGACGGTTCAGAAGTGAGCGTCCCGCCAGACAGCGGTATTCATCCTGACTTATGCAGGGGGAATAGACAAAAAGGTTGTCTTTGCGGACCCGTTTTACCGCTTTTTTCTGCAAAAGACGCAGCAGCAGAGTTTTGACGGTTGCCTCTCCCCATGAGGTTTTGGCGGTCAGTCTGCCGGAGAGTTGTTTTGCGTTCAATTCAGAATTTTCCCATAACTCTTTCATAACTTCGAGTTCAGAATCGGAAATTGATATTTTTTTGTTCATCATCTTATATCCTTGCAGTTGAAATTTATTACAGCGGCAATCAGAAATCCCCCCATATACAGAGCAAGCGTTGCCAGATTTACGGCAAGTTTGCCGAGCGGTACTGGAGTCAGCCAGAAAAGAAATGCGTTATTCATTATTTCTGAAATCAGCCATGGACGGATGCCGCCGGCAAACGGCAGCGTCGATACAATATACGATACAAAATATATCGTTATGACCGTGATTGCCGCCGAACTCATGCGATTGAAAACCGTTGAGAAAAACAACGCCATCGCCCCGAGTATCATCAGCGAAAACGAAAAATACAGCGAGGAATAAAAATAACACACCAACGCTTCATAATTGGTCATGATCGATGCCGTCGAACCGAAAACACGCCCCGGCAGAAGCAATACCTGCGCATCCGCAAGCCCGAACAGCAGATAACCGAACAGCAGCCCTGCTGTCGCAAAAAAACAGCTGTAAACAAAGCCGGCAAGATAAACTGACACAAATTTGATCAGAATAACTTTAGCCCGTGAACGGGGACGGCTCATGTAAAGTTTCAGCGAGCCCTCCTGCATTTCTCCTGCCACACAGTCGCCGGCAAGAGCCGCCATGACTATCGGCATGAGAACAATGAAAGTCGGTATCAGCATGATCCTTGCGAAAAAGAAGCCGTCAAGATATTTTTTTGCCTCTTCGGGATTTGATTCAAAACCTCCGAGCATTTTTGCCAGAGTCGGCAGAGAGGTGCTGAATGCAATGTAGCAAAGTATCACAAAAAGGACATACCCGGCAATCGGAATAAAATTTTTCTTCTGATTGACCATTTTTATCAATTCAAAGTAAATTTCTCTGAACATCATTCACCTCCGTTGGCGCGGTTGAGGAAAAATTCTTCCAGATTCTGTTTTTCCTTTGCAAAATATGACAAAGCAAATCCGGCATTGAAAAGTTCTCTGCTTATGCTGCTGACATCGGTATCCTGTTTTATTTGAAAACTTATCACGCCGTCATTGCATTGCGGAGCGGATGCGATCCATTCTTTGCGGCAGTCGAAAGCGTTTTGCAGAAACGCCGCCGCTTTATCATTTTTGTCGGTAACAATACAGATACGGGAGCTGCCGTTGAGGAGTTCTTTCAAGTTTCCTGCGGCTTTGAGTTTGCCGTCAACGATCATTACGATATTGTCGCAGATCATCTCTATTTCACTGAGCAGATGACTGCTGACCAGTACTGTAATGCCGAATTCGCGGTTGTAGTTATGGATAAGATTGCGTATCTCCACGATCCCTGCAGGGTCAAGGCCGTTGGCAGGTTCATCAAGGATGATGTATTTGGAATCCGGCAGCAGGGCGAGAGCAATGCCGAGT
>JAZRBX010000167.1:0-2038 GCA_045635285.1 Victivallaceae bacterium | reverse complement strand
TAGAGCGTCGGAATCATAATCCGCAGGTCCACAGTTCGAATCTGTGACCCGCTACCATTTTTTTATGTCCCTTTTTGTGGTGGTTGTAGCTCAGTTGGTTAGAGCGCCTGGTTGTGGCCCAGGAGGTCGCCGGTTCGAGTCCGGTCTACCACCCCATTTTTTTGCCAAAATTTTGGGCAAAAAAACATGAAGCCTGAAAAGGCTTCGCTTCATACGCCGACAGGCGTGCTTCATAATCCGCAGGATTGCTTCATGCACCGAAGGTGCGCTTCATAAACCGCCTTGTCAGATGAAGCAGCTCCATTTCATTCCGCTATGAAGCATTGTTTCACTATCGTTCCACAATATGAAGCACTCCGCTTTTGCTCCGTATAATGAGAAAATGAAAAAAATGAGAGTTTGCTCCCGGAGAACTCGTTAATCCGCATAAAATCTCCCCAAATTCTCCGCTGTAAGAGGTCACCAGACCTCCGCCGGAGAAAGAAAATCACTTGAAGCACACTGCACCTTTATGTACTGTTACCCCCAAATGGAGCAAGCAGACTTTCCCCCTCAAATCGGAGTATCTTTGGTAGGTCGGAATGTTATCAAGGTATCGCATAAAGTTAAAAAAGTTCTCTGACCTCTTACAGGCTGAAAAGTTCAAATTGCAATAACAACTGTTTTCCGACTTCCGAAAACCATACTTTTCTGCTTAAAAAACATATTCTGCAAGGCAAAATAACGCTATAAACTGAATATGCCGAATTTCGGCTTACCGCTATTACTCAACTGGCGACTTCTGCTAAAGACCTCTTACCTTAAAATCAAAGGTCTATGCGGAACGGTCATATACAATCTGCCAAAACGGAGTTGAAAAAGTTTCAAAACAGGGTACAGGCAAATAAAAATCATACTTTTTTGCAAGGGGGTCTTTAAACGTCGCTCTTGATATGCTATATTAGAATCAAGAAAGATCAGGAGATGTTTTTATGGGCATACAAAATGTTGCAGTATATCTCGGTTCTGCGGATATTGCCGACCAAAAATTCCGCCAGGCGGTGATCGATCTTGCAAATTATCTGGCTGACCACGATATGACACTGGTTTTCGGCGGAAGTTCCTGCGGGATGATGAAACTCCTTGCTGATACTATGCTTGCACGCAACGGCAAAGTTATTGGAGTATTCACCAAAAGTTTGCCAGAAAAACTTATCCGGCGTGATTTGACGGAAATTGTCATCACTGAAAATCTTGCTGTCCGCAAAGCTGAAATGCTCAAGCACGCCGATGCAATCGTGGCACTTCCCGGCAGCATTGGGACCTTTGATGAACTTTTTGATGCCCTTGCCCAAAAGAAACTGGGGGCGATCCGTTGTCCCATCGGCGTATTGAATGTAGATGGCTTTTTTGATCCACTTTTTGAACTCTTGAAAAAGAGTATGGATGTAGGGTTCACCTCTGAAAGAGCATTTTCTATGCTCAAAAGCGGCAGAACCCCCGGAGAACTTTTTGAAAAATTTTAATATTTCATATCACGAAAGAAAGGAAATTCAATATGGAAACAAACAATTTACCCGATCCGAACGCAATCCGGCTGGCGGAAGAAAAAGGACTTGTATTCAGTGAAGACAAAAAAATATTGTTGAAATGTACAGATGATAAAATCACCGCCATAACGATCCCCCGATGGAGTAATCGAAATCGGCCGAAGTGCTTTTGTCCGCTGCCGCCAATTAACTGAAGTTGTTATTCCCGGCAGTGTAACAATAATCGGTGCAGGAGCATTCAGCTTCTGCCGCAGTTTGTCCCATATTGTCATTCCTGACAGTGTGACATGGATCGATACTCTTGCTTTTATGGCAACTCCTTGTGAAGAACAAGTCAAAAAAGATTATCCGCATTTATTCAGAAGTTATCCCCTGTCTTGAAAGACATCTGTGGAATACCCGGGGCAATGCCAGGAGAGCAGTGTATTTGCCCCGATGGGGGCGGTGATCTTTTCCTGACAGCACATTGCCAATTCTGCGGGCAGTTTTTCATCCACGGAACCTATGGC
>JAZRBX010000166.1:0-4659 GCA_045635285.1 Victivallaceae bacterium | reverse complement strand
GTACATCAAATACGGCAGAATGAAAAGAAATACTATATTGATAATAAGCGTCTTCATTTGATCACCTCCGCAGAACTGCTGAATATGGCATAGAATATCGCCAATACCAGGAATAAAACACTTATCCAGAGATAACTCTGCATCATACCTGACTGCAGAAATTGCAATTTGCCGAGGAGATCATTAAATTTGCCGCAGACCTTATCGACAATATTTTTTACCGGATTGCCGACTTCATAAGTACGGACAATATCCGCAGGATAAAGTTCAGTTATAACCTCATTGTTTTCTTTGCGGATGAAAACTTTATCCAGCAGCCGCATGAGTGGCAAACTGAATGAATCCGCAGTATATTCCATTTTTGCGGTAATATTGCTGTATCCGCAGCCCCATGTCGGACCTCTGCGTGAACTTCCGAGAGCAATGAGCAAATGACGGAATCCCCACACCAGCAAGGATATACCGATGATCAGAAGCGCATTCAGTGTCAATTCATAAAAAATTTTGTCAAGTTTGCTCTTGCTGAAAACAAAGAGTACCGGAGCAACACCGATTGTCAGCGAAAGCAGCGACATCAAACTCAAAGTTACGATATTCAATTTGTTTTCCGGAGATTTTTTCTGATATGTAAGAGTGCCTCTTGCCGCACCGAGGAAAATCATTGCGTAAAATTTGACAAAAACAAACAAACTCAATGCTCCGACCATACCGAGAACGACCAGACAGAAAACATAAATCAACGCAACTTTAAACGATTCTATACTGAACATCATCTCAAAAAATGCCGCATACAGCAGAAATTTGCCGATGAAACCATTGAGCGGAGGCAGAGCAGAAATCCCCAATGCTCCGATAAGCGATGTTCGCTTCAGAGAGGGAAGCTGTTTGCCCTGACCGCCAAGCATGTCAAGATCAGAAGTGCCTGTCCAGTTGCGGATAAGATCAACAGAATAAAAAAGCTGTGCTTTAAAAATTGAATGATTCAATGAATGGATAAGCACGCCTCCCAAAGCAAGATATGCCGCACTGTTTACCTCATAAACATATTCACACAGACTGAAAATCGCAACCCCGATGGTAACAAGTCCCATATTTTCCATACTGCTGCCCGCAAGAATACGCTTCGCACGATTTTCAGACAATGCCCAAATAACACCGTACAATGCACTTATAACTCCGGCTATCAAAAGTATATAGCCGAAAATACCGGCATAATTACTGCATGCGAAAGTCGTCCGCAAAATACCGTACAACGCCATATTGATCATTACACCGGAGATAAAACCTGCCGACGCTCCCGGTGCAGTTTCATAACTGTCCGCCATGTAAAAATGAAACGGAAAAAGCCCCAGCTTGATACCGAATCCGATAAGCAATGCAAGAAATCCGAACATATTGCCGAACGGCGCACTGCTCAATGAGATAAAACCGAGCATCAGAAATGCCGCCGATACATGCATTACCAGCAAATAAGTTACCCCTTTGCGGGATGTACCTTTGATTTCATCTCCGCAAACAATCAGCAGAAATGAAAAAAGCGACATTACCTCCCACGCCGACATGAACAAAAGTGCCGATTTCAGAGAGCCGTCTATTTTCACCAGCAGAACCTGATACATCGACGCCGCAAAAATACCAAGCACACCGTAATAAAAACGGTTTTTCTGCTCAAACGCACGGGAACTGCCCGACAGCGACGCATTGTAAAGAGCACAGAAAAATGTTCCCAATCCCAGTGCGGCAATAAAAAAACAGCCGACCGGATCAAGACAGAAATCCATCTCTCCGAGTGAATAGTTGAAAGAACTCTGTCTGCGCATTCCTATCAACACCAATACCGTGGAATAAAGTCCGACTGCACCTGCGATCACCGCAAATACCCGTCCCCTCCATCTGCTGTTGAAAAATGCACTGACAATACCGCCTGTTGCCAATATCAGCGACATTATCAATAATTGCTGTATCGGCAAATGCCATATATCCATATTGCATTCCTTGTGTTATTGGTTAAAAAACAATTGACATTCTTTATAATTTACAACATTTTTCGTTTTTTTCAAAATTTTTTTCGTTTTTGACTGGTGAAAAATGCAAATTAATGTATATTTATTATATATATGAAAAAAAGAGATAAAAAAAGCGTATCAAAAAATAATTCTCCGAAGACAAAGGAACCGATGTCTCCGCAAAAAAAACTTGCGTTGAAAATCGCTCTGCTGTTCGTTATTTTCGGAGTGATACTTTGTTGTCTGATTTTCGGAGCAATATATTTTTACAAAGCAATATGCACAGAGAACAGCAACTACACCCTCCGCAACATCAGAGTTATAAGCAACGGATACTGGAACAACAAAAGCCGTCTTATCGGTCTGCATTTAAATCTTATCCCGCGTAAATCCGCCGACAGCCGTCCGAATCCGGAAAATATTTTTTCCATTGATATTGACAAACTGCGGTCAAAAGCATTGGAACTGCCCGGGGTCAAAAACTGTGAAGTCCGCCGCATCCTGCCCGACAGTATAGAATTCAACATCGTTGAACGCTTCCCGCGGGCGGTATTGTCCGATTCGCCAAACTTTTTGCTTGATGAAGACGGAGTCGTGCTTAATAAAAAATACTGCTCGTTGAATGCCGCATTGCCGCTGGTAATCGGGCTTAAAAAGAGACAGCTGAAAGAAAATCAGAAACTTGAAGAATGTTTCAATGCCATGCAGATCATTGTCCTGACATTGCGTTCTTATTCAGATATTGAAATATCTGCCGTCGATGTCAGCAAAAAAGATTCTCTTACATTCTATGTCCGTTACAATAAAGGCAGATCTTATCGTGCCATTATGCCAAACAGTCTGGACGGCATCGACACCAGACTCAAAGCATTGCGTACTGCTCTCATACGCACACACAATTCAAAAGAAAATGTCAATGTTTTCAATCTGACCTTTGACGGCAGAGTCATCTGCAAATAAAAAAAGAGGGGCTTCCGCCCCCCTGAAATTCATCATTTCAATCCACGATAATCGGCTTTGTAATGTCAGCATTGTATCTGACACGGAAAGAATTTTTATCAAAAAGGTCAAAGTTTACAGAAAAATCTTCCCTTGCATCTCCCGGCGAAGCACTCAATTTGCCTGCGCTGATGAGTTCATAAACGATTTCTCCAATGTCATCGGCACAGCGGATATGCCAACTCTCAAGAACATTCTGCATGAGAAATCCATACTGCTCTTTGGCATAATTTTTGCAGTTTTCCAAAAGTTCAAGGGCAGAAACATGACGCACCTCGCCTGCGTGAGCAATCGCATAATTGACCGATTCACGCACAAAAGCGTATGCTTCAGGTGCATACTTTTCTCTGACAGATTCCGCTTTCACAAATCACCTCATGAACTCAAAACAAACACACAGCCGGGAGCGAAAAGATTATGTCCGAAACCAAACGGAGCATCCCAGTTATTGCCAATGGCGATTGATTCAAGAATATTTATATTTTTCTCTTTGCAAAGTTTCTGAAAATCAGCAATCGTTCCCAGATGGATATTGGGAGTATTGTACCACTCATGCGGCAGAAACTTATTTCTCGGCATGCGGCCGGTAAAAAGCAGCTGCATGCGATTGGGGAAATAGCCGAAATTGATAAAACTTACCACAGCTTTTTTGCCGACACGGACGATTTCACTCAAAAGCACATCGGGATTTTCCAGTTCCTGCAAAGTATGACTCAAAATCACATAGTCAAAACTTTTGTCCTCCGCAAAATCCAGACGGGTATTCAAATCACTTTGAATAACCGCCACTCCGTTGGCAATACATTTGCCGATCGCCTGCTGTGTTCTCTCCAAACCGAGAACGGAAGCGTGTTTATTTTCTTTGAGATATGCCAGAAATTCACCGTTGCCGCAGCCAAGATCAAGCACTCTTGCTCCGTCTTCGATCAAACGGCAGACGATTTGAAGATCACGGCGTTTTTTCAAAAATTCATTATCCATTCTGCCGTTCCTCCGTTATTTTTTTGTACTGATTGCCGATAAAATCACGCACCATGGCACCGAGTGTTTCAAATTCAAGCAGAAACGCATCATGTCCGTAACCGGATTCAATATCGACATAACTTACTTCTATATTGTTGCGCAGCAATGCTTTAACGAGAGTTATCGACTGTTCGCTGGGAAAGAGCCAGTCGCTGGTGAATGAAACGACCAGGAACGGGCATTTGACCTTTTTGAACGCCTTGCTCAAATCGCCTTTGTAGCGGTCAGCCAGATCAAAATAATCGATCGCCCTTGTTATATAAAAATAACTGTTGGCGTCAAAACGCTCAACAAAACGCCGCCCCTGATGTTCCAGATAACTTTCAACCGCAAAATCATAATCGAAGTTGAAAGAATAATTTTCACTTTTCTGCAATCCGCGTCCGAACTTTCTACCCATGGATTCATCGCTCAAATAAGTGATATGAGCCAACATTCTTGCAGTTGCAAGTCCTTTATCGGGAATACTTTCCGATTCATATTCCCCATTTTTGAAATTGGGATCATATTTGATCGCCTCACGGCTTACCCAGTTAAAAGCTATCCCCTGTGCCGAAAGCTGTGTCGTCGTGGCTATCGGCAGCACACTTCCGACCATTTCGGGATAATTAACCACCCATTCCAAAGCCTG
>JAZRBX010000165.1:0-4680 GCA_045635285.1 Victivallaceae bacterium | reverse complement strand
TTGATTTTTTTTGCGAAAATGTTTTCTCATCATTTGAAAAATATACAAAAACGGTTTATCTTATATTATAAAACCATAAAAGAAAGGATTTTTGTATATGCTTAACATCCAAAATAAAATAAAACCCGAACTCGATCCCGGATACATCCCCGCCGTACTCTGGAACCGCGAATACAGAAAACAGGTCAAAGCCTCAAACCAAGCCGTACCTGCAGTTTTCGCTCTCAAACGCCCCAACGGTACAGTTTCCGTCTTCAAAACCGAACTTTTCCCGCATACACAGGAATACAAGGCTCTCAATATCAAATACGCCGAACGCATCATCAAATTCCTCCTCTGGATGAAAGGCGGTTACGAAGTCGTCATCGCCAACGCTCCCGAACTCGCCGCCGACCTCGCAAAAATCTATTCTCCCAACGGCAAACGCAGTTTTGATTACAACATCATGGGCGAAACTATTTACGGCAGAACTTTCAAAATCACTTCCGTAAAACTTGAAGACGCCCCCGAAGAAAAAGAAATCCAGGTCAAACTCGGCGGTCATCTCGACGGCTGCCGTATCGGTTTCGACCTCGGCGGCTCCGACCGCAAATGCGCCGCTGTCATCAACGGCGAAGTCGTCCACACCGAAGAAGTCGTCTGGGACCCCTATTTTCAGAAAGATCCCGAATATCATAAGCAGGGCATCCGCGATTCGATCCGCCGCGCCGCTGAAAAACTTCCCCGTGTCGATGCCATAGGCGGCAGTGCGGCAGGTGTTTATGTGGATAATCACCCCAGACTTGCATCACTTTTCCGCGGAATTTCCAAAGAGGATTTTGCCGAACATATCGTTCCGCTTTTCGATGAGATCCAAAAAGAATACAACGTGCCTTTCGTTGTCGCCAACGACGGAGAAGTTACCGCACTTGCCGGTGCTATGAGCATGGAATCCGACGGCGTTCTCGGTTTGTCAATGGGCACAAGTCAGGCTATCGGATATGTCAATACTTCAGGCAATATCACCGACTGGCTCAATGAACTTGCTTTCGCTCCAGTAGATTATCGTGATGATGCTCCCGCTGATGAATGGTCCGGCGACATCGGCTGCGGCGCACAATATTTCTCACAGCAATCTGTTGCCCGTCTGGCAGATATTGCCGGACTTGGTTTTCCCTCTGACATGCCCTTCCCTAAAAGATTGGAAGCGGTTCAGGAATTGATGAAAAACAATGATGAAAGAGCCGGTGCCATCTATCGCACGATCGGAACTTATTTCGGTTATGCCATTGCTCACTACACAGAATTTTACACCATCAAAAATCTGCTCATCCTCGGCAGAGTAAGTTCAGGCAAAGGCGGAGAAATCATCATCGAAGAAGCAAAAAAAGTTCTGGATATTGAATTCCCGGAACTTGCATCCGCCATCGTTTTCCGCATTCCCGATGAAAAGTTCAAACGCCACGGTCAGGCAGTTATCGCAGCAAGTCTTCCCTCCGTCAAATAAGGATTTTAAGTATGTCAACCCTTTTCAAAAATTGCTACCTTGTTACCCCCGGATTTGAAAGTGAAAATATGTCCGTTCTCGTCGAAAACGGCAAAATCAAACAAGTTTTCGCCCCCGGCGATAAATTGCCGGAAGCCGATACCGTAAAAAATTGCAGTGAACTTATGCTTATGCCGGGTTTTGTCGATGTTCACTGCCACGGCAGAAGCGGTTTTGATTTCTGCGATGCCACAGTTGAAGCGATCGGGGCAATGGCAAAAAATAAACTTGCAGAAGGAGTAACAACTCTGCTTCCTACAACATTGACTGTCAGCGAAGAACAGCTTGCAGGAGCATTGCAAAGCGCCGCCGATTACCTCCATACTCCCGAAAGTCTGCAAGGCTGCAAAATCCCCGGTGTCCACCTCGAAGGACCTTTTATCAACAGCAAACTCATCGGCGCACAAAATCCCGCTTTTGTCCGTCTGCCAGACATTGAAGAGGTCAAACGGCTCAATGCAATTTTCCCGGTCAAAAAAGTTTCATTTGCCCCCGAAGTCGCAGGCGGAGCTGAATTTTCAGCCCAACTGCTTGAACTCGGCATTGTGCCGTCAGCAGTCCACACTTGCGCAACTCATGCAGAATTCATGAAAGCCTACATGCACGGCATGCGGAATTTAAGTCATTTCTGCAATCAGATGACCGCCTTGCACCACCGTGACATCGGCATGGTCGGAGCAGGCTTGCTGCATGAAGATGTTTATATTGAATTTATCTGCGACAAACTGCATATCTGCCCCGATATGATCGAACTTATTTTCACACTCAAAAATACCGAATATATCCAACTCATCTCCGATGCCATGCGTGCATCAGGTATGCCCGACGGAGAATACGATCTCGGCGGCATGCAGACCTTTGTCAAAGACGGAGCAGCCCGTATCGCCAACGGAGCATTGGCGGGTTCAACATTGCAGATTTGTGATGCACTCAAAAACGTTTATGAAATAACCTCGCTCGCCCTCTCCGAACTTATTAAAACAACTTCTTACAATCAGTCAAAAGCCCTGCGATTGCCCAATATCGGAAAAATCGAACATGGCTATTGCGCAGACATCGTCCTGCTCGATGATAACTTCAAAGTTGTAGAAACCTACGTCGACGGCGAACTCCGCTATCAGGCATAAACTCCCCTCAAGCAGAAAGTTTAAGGAAATATCAGCGGTGTACCGTTGGATGTCCGGACTCCATTTGTCTGGTGCAGTTTTGCTGTTTTTTCAGGGGGCTGGCTGCGCCCCCCGACCACCGCAAGGGGATAGCCATCCCCATGGAAAAATAATGTGATTATCTTTCCATAATGGGAACAGAGCGTTTATTTTACAATTAAATCGGATGGACATCCGTTCACTTGGAAAGAAAGTCAGTAAAGCCGGATTTGCGGGCGGATTTCAAATAGTATTCTGCTTTGGCAGGATCTTTGTCAAGAAGATACATTCCCCAGTAATATTGCGCTGCGGGGTGTTCGTAATGTGCGGCTTCTTTGAGCCATCTGATCGCAGTTTCCATATCTTTTTTGACATATTTGCCCTCGGAGCAGACCTGATACATGAAAAACTGGGCATCACAATTATTCAATCGGGCAAGTTTTCCTGCCATGGGGACAGCTTCTTCATATTTACCTGCATTGACAAGTTCATAAACATACTGCATGGCTTTTCTGTCTTTGACATGTTTGGGGGAGCGGAAGAAAAACAATCCGAGTACAGTCAGCAGAACGAGTACGGGAATTCCGAAAAAAAGCAGATTTTCGTGGATTTTTTTCATAATCTTTTTCTGTCTTTCACATCATGTATAAAGTTCATATAGTGATGAATTTTCATAAATCCGAATACAGGCAGGATAACTTCAATAAAATCAAAACGCACCGTCAAATGCATAGCTCCGATCTGACGGATATATTCATGAGCGGCACGGATGTTGCGGCTGACCTGACGCTTTTTGTAATTATCTATCGGGCGGTATCTGCCTATACGCCGCAGAGTTTTCACTTCTGTAAAAACAATCGAACTTCCATCCCTGCAAACAATATCAAGTTCGCCGTAGGAAGTCCGATAATTTCTGACAAGTATCGACATGCCTTTGCTTTTCAAAAGTTCGGCACTCAAATTTTCGCCTCTGCGTCCGAGTTTCAGATGGGCTTTGCGTTTGGTCGAATAGTTCAAAATTCCCCCGCTGTTCATTTTTTAGGGGATAAGGTTGCAGAAAAGGGAAGACTTTTCTTTATAACCGAAAAAATCTTCCCTTTTCATCGAAAAACCATTTATTATCCGCACTTGCTGTGACCGCAAGCGAGACATTTAATGCAGTTTTCCTGATTGATGAGTTCACGCTCATGGCAAACGGGGCAGATCATTTTGCCGTCATTTACGGAAGATTTTTCTTCTTTTTCGGGAGCGGCGGTCTGACTGGAAACTGCGGGAGCGATCTTCTTGCTCTTTTTGCAGTCAATGATTCCGAGTTTGCAGAGATGTTCTTCGATCACATAACCGATTTCAGCGGCCATGGAGGGAATATATTTGCCTTTTTTGAAGTAGCCGCCGTTGGGATCGTAAACGCTCTTCAACTCATCGACGAGGAAGGTCGGACGGGGATCATTGCGGAAGACGGCGGAGATCAAACGGCTCATTGCCACGATCCAGCTGAAATGCTGCAGGTTTTTGGTATTGATGAAAAGTTCATAGGGACGGAATTGACCGTCTTTCTGGAAGTTGTTGATGGTAATATAGAAAGCATCGGGGGACTGGGGAGTCTTGATCTTGTAAGTATTACCGGAAAGTTCTTCGGGGCGTTTATCCATTTCAGCGAGGCTGACGGCAGGTTTCTTTTCTTCCTTTTTCTCCTCTTTCTTCTTGTCTTCATCACGGACGAGAACGCCTGCGATATGTTCGGAGGGACGGAAAGTTGTACAACCCTTCAAGCCCTTTTCATAAGCGAGCATGTAGATATTTTTGAAATCTTCAAAAGGATAGTCGCCGGGAACATTGATAGTTTTGGAAATTGAACTGTCAACATACTGCTGAAGTTTTGCCTGAATTTCAAGATGTTCAACGGGTGTGACAGTACCGGAATGAACAAAATAGTCGGGCAAATCTTTGGAGTCGACTTTTTCTTTGCCGACAAATTCACAATATTTGCGGTATGCAGCATCATCAATA
>JAZRBX010000164.1:0-4682 GCA_045635285.1 Victivallaceae bacterium | reverse complement strand
GGGGTGCTTTTTTCTTACAGCAGAGAGTGATGTTGCTGAATTTCTGCGGCAGGTCGGAACGGAGTTTGATAAGAGCGATATTTTTCTGAATAAGTGCGGCGTTGTCCTGGATGACGGAGCGTATTTTCAAGTCATCGACATCGGAGGTGTTTTGGAGCAGAGGAAGCAAGGCACCGTAATTTTGCAGCCATTTGGCGGCGGTTTTTTCACCGACTTTCGGAACGCCGGGGATATTGTCGGCGGCATCTCCGAGAAGAGCGAGATAATCTGTTACAAGTTCGGGGGGGACGCCGAATTTTTCTATGACTTTGCTGCAATTTCTTTCACAAAACGAACTTTTGACATCAGGAACGAGCTGTGTTATGCGTTCATTGATGATTTGAGAAAGGTCCTTATCGGAGCTTAAAAAGAAAACTTCTTTGTCATAATTGACAGCGAGAGCAGCGATGAGATCGTCTGCTTCGTATTCACATTCCTCAAGAATGGGCCAGCCTCTGCATTCGAGAAATTCACGAATGAAAGGCACTTGAATTTTGAGTTCTTCGGGAGTGGGTTTGCGGTTGGCTTTGTACTCCGGGTTGAGTTCCATGCGGAAATTGACTCTGCCGCAGTCAAAGACAACCGCTCCGAATTGAGAGGGGTATTCCCGTTCCAGTTTGAGCATGATTTTGATAAAACCATGCAGAGCGTTGATCGGTTCTCCGTTGCTGTTTGTAAGACTTCTTATCGCATAAAAAGCACGGAAAATCTGCGAATACGCATCGACTAGTACCAGACGGGAATCACTCATAAAAAGCCTCAAAAGTTGTGGGAAACCAAACCGTCGCGCAGTTTAGGTTCAAACCATGTGGATTTGGGCGGCATGATTTCGCCGGCATCGGCAATAGCCATAAGCTGGTCAACAGTTGTGGCAAACATGCTGAAAGCGACCTGATGAGAACCGCTGTTTACCAGTTTTTCCAATTCGGCAGTTCCTCTGATGCCGCCGATGAAGTCAATATCCTGACTTGTGCGGGGGTCGGCAATGCCGAGAATGGGAGCAAGGATGTTGTCCTGCAAAACGCTGACATCCAGACTTTCGATAACGCCGAGTTCAGCGATATTGAATTTGGGAGCGACATTGAACCATGCGCCGTCGAGGTACATTTTGAATTCGCCCTGTTTTTCTGCTTTGCCGTCAGCGGCGGGGGTAACGGTGAATTTTTCGGAAACGAGTTTCAGAAATTCATCTTTGGAGTGGTTGTTGAGATTTTTGACCGCACGGTTGTAGGGCATGATAGCCAGCTGGGTGGCAGGAAATGCAACGGCGAGGAAGTAATTGTAATCTTCTTTGCCGGTGTGATTCGGATTTTTGGGAGCGCATTCAGCGGCGGTACGGGCGGCGGCTGCACTGCGGTGATGACCGTCGGCGATGTAGAAAACTTCGACTTCTGCAAAGCATGCGGAAAGTTTTTCGCTTGCTTTTTCATCCAGACGCCACAGGGTATGACGGATGCCGTCGGGTGCGGTGAAATTGAAAAGCGGAGCTTCTTTCATAGCATCATTGACGAAAGAATCGATTTCAGCTTTGTCTTTGTAGGTGAAGAAAGCGGGACCTGTATGAGAACGCAATTCCATGACATGGCGGGTGCGGTCATCTTCTTTGTCCTGGCGGGTTTTTTCGTGTTTTTTGATAACGCCGTTTTTGTAATCTTCAGCGGCGGCGGCACCGATGATACCGGTCTGTATGTGATCATTCATCTGCAGCTGATAGATATAGAGATGTTTACCTTCATCGAGGGTGAGGGGAGCTTCTTTGCAAAGTTTCTGAAATGCGGTGCGAGCCTGGGTGTAAACTTCTTCGCTGTGCAAGTCAATACCGGGGGTAAGGTCGATTTCGGGGCGTGAAACATGCAGAAAAGAGTAGGGGTTGCCTTTGGCAAGTTCTGCGGCTTCTTCGCTGTTGACGACATCATAGGGGACGGCGGCGACGAGTTCGGCTTTTTCCACGGTGGGCAAAAGTCCGTTGAATGGTAAAAATTGTGCCATTTTTGATTTCCTTTTATGTTATTGTTAATTCAGAGAGTTTTCTATTAAAATTTTAAAACCGATGAGGATCACCGCCAGTCCGCCGACAGATCCGAGGATTTTTTCAGGGACGGCGATTTTTGCCCCGATCGAACCGAGCATGACACCGGTCATGGAGATGAACATGGTTACAACTCCCATGGTGACAGCAGGGATGAGTATCGGGTTTTTGATCATGGCGAATGACGCACCTACTGAAAGCGCATCAATGCTTGTGGCAACAGCAAGGATTATGATGGCAGGGAAATGAAACGGAGCGCTGTTGATATTTCCATTATCATTTTTTAAAACATCAATAATCATTTTGCCGCCGGTCAGCGTCAGGAGCGAAAAAGCGATGCAATGCCCCCAATTCCCGATAAAATCCATGACCGATATGCCGATAAAATAACCGATCAGCGGCATCAAAAATTGAAATCCGCCAAAAGCAAAACCGGCACAGACTGCATGTTTCCAAGGGTGTTCACGGTCGATGAACGCCCCCGAAAATGATACTGCCAGTGCATCAAGCGCAACGCTGACAGCAAGTATCAGTATGCCGGTTATGCCCATGATTATTTATCCAAAAGCATAGCCATAAGGGCTTTCTGGACATGAAGACGGTTTTCAGCTTCGTCGAAAACGATGGAGTATTCAGAATCCATGACCTCTGCTGCGATTTCTTCATCACGGTGAGCGGGGAGGCAATGGAGAACTTTGACGGAGGGTTTTGCTGCTTTGACCATAGCCATTGACAGCTGGTATGGCATAAGTTTTTCAAGACGCATTTTGCGTTCTTCTTCAAAGCCCATTGAAACGAAAACGTCGGTGTAGAGGTAATCGGCATCTTTGGCAGCTTTGACAGGATCGCTTTCCCAGGAGATGTTGGAAGCGTTGCCGATGATATCTGCTCTGGGTTTAAATTCTTCGGGAGCGGCGAAAACGAGTTCCATACCGGTAAGTTTGGCACCGAGAATAAGTGAATTTGCAATATTGCTCTGGCAGTCACCGGTAAAGACGAGTTTTGTGCCTTTTACTTTGCCGCTGTATTCAAGAATGGTGTACATGTCAGCAAGGATCTGGCAGGGATGATATTCATCGGTGAGAGCGTTGATGACAGGGATGGTGGCGACACGGGCAAGTTCTTCAACGCCCTGATGAGAGAATGTGCGGATGACGATACCGTGGAGATAGCGGCTCAAAACGTTGGCGGTGTCAGCAACGGTTTCACCTCTGCCGACCTGCATACGGCTTTCGTCGAGATAGAGAGCGTTGCCGCCGAGTTCGGAGATGCCGACTTCAAAAGAAACGCGGGTACGGGTGGAGGATTTAGCGAAAATCATACCGATACTTTTGCCGGCGAGGGGGCGGTAAGAACTTTTGCCTCTTTCGGCTTTCATTTTGCGGGTAAGTTCGAAAAGATTTTCCAAATCGTTCAAATCAATATCAGCAAGTGTCAATAAATCTTTTTTCATATAAAAATCCTTCTTTTACAGAGTTTCAGCATATTCTGCGAGAGTTTTTTCAATGATCGCCAAAGCTTCATCGGCGATTTCTTTGCTTAAATTCAAGGGCGGCAGGAAGCGGACGACAGTTTCGCCTGCGGTGAGAGCGACAAGACCGTTGTCTTGCAATTTGCATTTCAAATCTGCACCGCTGCGGTCAAGCACGATACCGAGCATGAGACCTTTGCCTCTGACAGCTTTGACGAAAGAGTAGGGCTTGGTCATTTCAGTAAGTTTATCCATGAGATAAGCACCGATGGTGCGGCAGTTTTCGAGCATGTTTTCGTTTTCGATGGCTTCGAGAGTCGCAAGTGCGGCGGCTGAAACCAGCGGAGTGCCGCCGAAAGTGCTGGCGTGTTCGCCGACTTTGAGAACATCACAATATTTTCTTGAAACAACGACTGCTCCCATGGGGAGGCCGTTGGCGATGGCTTTGGCCATAGAGAGGACATCGGGCTGAACGCCGAAAGTCTGCCATGCGAAAAGGTTTCCGGTACGGCCCATGCCGCATTGAACTTCGTCAAACATCAAAAGGAGATTTTTTTCATTGCAAAGTTCGCGGACTTTTTTGAGATATTCGACATCGGCGGGGATGATACCTCCTTCGCCCTGCAAAGGTTCAAGCATAACGGCGCATGTTTTGTCGGTGATTGCATCTTTGAGTGATTCGAAATCGTTGAAGACAGCCTGTTTGAAACCTTCGACATCAGGAGCAAAACCTTTGCGGTATTTGGCTCTGCCGGTTGCTGCGAGTGTTGCGAGAGTTCTGCCGTGGAAAGAGTCGACCATGGTAATGATTTCATATCTGCCGTCGGCTGAACCGAATTTGCGTGCGAGTTTGATCATGCCTTCATTGGCTTCTGCGCCTGAGTTGGCGAAAAATACTGCGCCGTCGTAGCCTGATTTGATAAGTTTTTCGGCGAGGAGCGGAGTAACTTCATTGTAGTACAGATTGGAAACATGGACGAGTTTTTCGCACTGGGATTTAATTGCTTTTGAAACAGCATCGTCACAATGCCCGAGATTGCAAACGCTGATACCGGTGGCAAAATCAATATAGCGGCGGGTTTCGTCGTCCCAGACTTCTGCACCTTTGCCTTTGGTGGTCATCATGCCGGGTGCGTAAGTCGC
>JAZRBX010000163.1:0-13407 GCA_045635285.1 Victivallaceae bacterium | reverse complement strand
TCTGGTCCACGAATATCAGCAGACCGCCCTCTCCGTCCGTATGCTCGGAGTGGTCATGAATAATCCTCAGGAATCCGTCGGCGGCACATTGCAGCACAAACTCCGCGGTGAACTCTCTCTTGGGAACCTCAAATTCCAATACACCGCAGACGGTCCTGTGGTTATCAAAGATTTCAATCTTCACATCTCTCCCGGTATGACAGTCGGTCTGGTGGGGCGTTCCGGTTCAGGCAAAACCACCGTTACCAAACTTATTCAGGGGCTTTATCCGCTGCAGGGCGGCATCATCAAATTTGACGGTATCGATATCCGTGAAATCGACCGATCCTGCCTGCGTTCCAATATCGGTATCGTATTGCAGGACAACTACTTCTTCCACGGCACGATCAAAGAAAACCTCTCCATTACCAAAAAAGATGCAACTATGGAGGAGATCATCTATGTCGCCCGTATGGCAGGTGCGGATGAATTTATCCAGCGCATGTCAAAAGGTTACGAATCAATGCTTGAAGAAAACGCTTCCAACCTCTCCGGCGGCCAGCGTCAGCGTCTTGCCATTGCCCGCGCATTGCTGCCCAATCCCAGACTGCTGATCTTCGACGAAGCGACAAGCGCTCTCGACCCCGAAAGCGAAACAATGATCCGCCGCAATCTCAAAATGATTGCAAAAAACCGTACAGTATTCATCATTTCCCACCGTCTCTCGATCCTCTGCCGTGCCGATAATATCGTAGTCATGGACAAAGGCGAGATCGTGGAACAGGGTAATCATAAACAACTTATAGCCAAAAACGGTTTGTATAACAGTTTCTGGAATCAACAGATGGGGACAGAAGACGATGTCTGATACAAAGAAATCATCAAAAGGCTTTTTTGAAAAAATTTATGACAAAATAGTCGGAAAAGATCATATCGCAGGCGATGCCGCAGAGTTTCAGCCTGATGCCATTTATCTTGAACACCAGAATCCGGGATTTCCGCTGCATATCGTATGGTATTCCATACTTTTTCTGCTGGTTCTCGGGTTGGTATTTGCCTGTATTACAGAGGTTGACAAAGTCGTTGTCGCAGAGGGCAAGATCGTAACCACCCGCCCCCCGCTGACCATTAAACCGCTGGAACGAACCGTCGTCAAACAGGTGCATGTTTCATCCGGGTCCAAAGTCAAAAAAGGCGATCTGCTCATCTCCTTTGATACGACTTTCAATACTGCAGAACTCGAAAAACAGCGCGAACAGTACGCAAGTTTGGAAGCACAACGCCGCCGTCTGGAAGCCGAAAACAAAAAAATTGATTTCTCCGCAGAGTTGACAGAAGAAGATAAAAAACTTCCCGCCGACTTTCAGGAAGATCTAAAAAACAACCTCGCTCTCCAGAAACTCATTTTCGATTCACGCAGAAGTTATTACGACGAAAAAATCAATGCTTACAACGAAAATATCGCAAGCACTGAAAATACTTTCACCTCTCTCGAAAAAAGCAAAGCCGATTACGTTGAACGAAAACAGAAAACCAACGAAATCAAGGATATGTATTCCGATCTTCACCGCCAGAAAGTCGCGTCCAAAAAGGAAAAACTGCAGGCCGAAATCGAAGTCATCGGTTACGAAATCCAGATGGATCAGCTCGATATGCAGATCGTCGAATACGGTCATCAGCTCATGATTCTCAAAGCGGAACGCAACACCTTCATCACTGACTGGAAACGGGCTATCGTTGAAGAATTGGTCGAAGTGACCCGCAACTGTATCGCTTACAAACGGGAAATCACAAAATCAATGCGTTACACTGACTTGCTCGAACTCCGCGCCCCCTGCGACGCTGTTGTCCACGAAATCGCACCGTTTCAGGAAGGTTCCGCTGTCCGCGAGGCAGAATCTCTTATCACACTCATCCCGCTCGATGTGCCTCTGGAAGCAGAAATCGATGTCAAAGCCAAAGACATCGGTCTGGTCAAAGTCAATGACAGCGCACGCCTCAAATTTGATGCTTATCCTTTCCAGCAGCACGGCACACTTGACGGTACGGTCAGATACATTTCACAGGATGCCTTTGAAAAGGCGCAGGACCGTGCCAAAAACAATCCCCGTCTGGATGCTGAACAGAAAGGTTCTTTCTATCAGGTCCGCCTCGTAATGAGCGGTAAGTTCCTCAATGATGAGGATATTGTCATGCCCGGTATGCGTATCGTCGCTGAAATCAAAGTCGGCAAACGCCGTATCATCAGTTATCTCATCAATCCGTTTATCAAAGCGATGAATGAATCCATCCGCGAACCGTAAAAAAGCGGAAGTTTACTTTTTTACTTCGTGCTGAACAGAGGGTATTTATGAAAATTTGTGTAATAGGAACAGGTTATGTCGGTCTGGTTGCAGGTGCATGTCTTGCCGACATGGGAAATTATGTGATTTGCGTTGACAACGATCCGGAAAAAATCGACGCTCTCAACAATAACATCATCCCCATTTATGAACCCGGTCTGGAAGAGCTGGTCAAAGCCAATGCTCACGAAAACCGTCTTTCTTTTTCCACAAATCTTGCCGATGCAGTAAGTCAGTCCGAAGTATGTTTTATCGCTGTCGGCACTCCGCAGGATTCCGACGGTTCAGCCGATTTGCATTACGTTCTCGGAGTTGCGGAGGAAATCGCTCTTGCAATGAATTCGTACAAAGTCATCGTCGACAAATCCACCGTCCCGGTCGGAACTGCGGAAAAAGTTGCCGAAGTCATACGCCGAAACACAACTTTTGATTTTGATGTCGTATCCAATCCGGAATTTCTCAAGCAGGGCAATGCGGTGGATGATTTTCTCTATCCCGACCGTGTAGTCATCGGTTCAAATTCCGAACGGGCAACCAAGATCATGCAGGAGATTTATGCTCCCTTTTTCCGCACCGGCAACAGAGTCATTGTCATGGATGTCAAATCAGCCGAAATGACCAAATATGCGGCAAATTCATTCCTCGCCGTCAAAATATCTTTCATGAACGAAATCGCCAACCTCTGCGAAAAAGTCGGCGCAGATGCCGAAATGGTCCGTACCGGTATTGCCACCGATTCCCGTATCGGCAATAAATTCCTCTTTCCCGGTCTCGGTTACGGCGGCAGCTGTTTTCCCAAAGATGTCAAAGCTCTCGTAAGAACCGGCAGAGACAACGGCTGCGAAATGAATATCATTCAAGCCGCCGACCGCACCAATCAGGCCCAGAGAGAATATTTTGTCCGCAAGATCACCGACAAATTCGGCACTGATCTCACAGGAAAAATTTTCGCAGTCTGGGGATTGTCTTTCAAACCCAAAACCGATGATATGCGTGAAGCCCCCTCAATCACCATTATCAATGCCCTGCTCAAACTCGGAGCTTTCGTATGCGCATTCGATCCCAAAGGGATGACAAGTGCGAAAAAAATATTCAATGACCGCATTTCATACGCCTCTTCCGCTTATGATGCGCTTCAAAATGCCGATGCACTGCTGCTGCTTACCGAATGGAACGAATTCCGCCGCCCGGACTTCGACAAAATCAAATCTCTCCTCAAAAGGCCGATTATTTTCGACGGCAGAAACCAATATGATCCCGCCCGTCTGGCGGAAAAAGGTTTTGAATATTTTTCTATCGGGAGAAACTGAAACAAACTCATTGTCCGACCTGACAGGCAAACTGTTTTTCACAATGGGAAATATTCTGAAAAAGTTTGCATAATTCTTTCTTTTTTTACTTGTTTTTAAGCCGTTTACGGTGTAAATTATAGGCGAGTTGTTATACTTTAATTTTTTTACCAAGAAAGAAGGAATATCATGGACCACAGAATTGTTCTTTCCCCCCTCGAAAATTGGCGCGACGCCCGCGGCGAAGGCACAAAAAACCAAATCAAAAACTTCCTCAAAATCAACCTCGACAAAGTCGCAACCCGTGATGTCTATACCATCCACGCAGACATAAATGCTGACGAAGCAGAAAAAATCGCTTCCCTCCTCGTCAATCCCGTACTCCAATCATGGCGCGCTGGAGATGCCGCTTCCGCCAATGACAAAGCCCCCGCAACTCCCGATTTCATCGTAGTTATCGGCTTCAAACCCGGTGTTACCGACAATGTCGGCCGCTCCGCCAAAGCCGCTGTTTCCGACATCCTCGGCAGAAAACTCGGCGAAAATGAACACGTTTTCAGTTCCGTCGAATACCTCCTCTACGGCAAATCCCTTACCGAAGATGACGCAAAAACCATCGGCGTCAAACTCCTCGGCAACGAACTCATCCAGTCCGTTACTGTCCTCCCCGGTGCAAAAATCAACGACATCCCCATGAACCTCCCCCTCATCGAAGGCGTAACCTCCGGCAGCGTCCGTGAATACAACCTCGAAGTTTCCGATGAAGGCCTCATGGAAATCAGCCGCAAAGGCACTCTCGCTCTCACCCTCGAAGAGATGAAATCAATTCAAAATTATTTCCGTAACGCAGTCGGCCGCAAAGAGGTCGGACTTTCCTCCAATCCCACCGATGTCGAATTGGAAGTTCTCGCCCAGACATGGTCAGAACACTGCAAACACAAAATTTTCTCCGCCGTCATCGATTACGAAAATGCTGAAACCGGCGAAAAAGAAACCATTGATTCCTGTTACAAATCTTTCGTCAAAAAAAGCACCAACGAAATCGCCGAAGAAGTCGACTGGCTCGTTTCCGTTTTCCACGACAATGCCGGCGTCATCGCTTTCAATGACAAAGTTGACCTCGTTTACAAAGTCGAAACTCACAACAGCCCCTCCGCTCTCGATCCTTACGGCGGCGCAATGACCGGTATCGTCGGTGTCAACCGCGACCCCATGGGTACAGGTCAGGGTGCCGAACTGCTTATCAATGTCTGGGGCTACTGCCTCGGTTCTCCCTTCACCGCCGATGAAGATGTCCCCGAAGGACTGCTCCATCCCCGCCGTTTGCGTGACGGTATCCACAAAGGTGTTATCGACGGCGGCAATCAGAGCGGTATTCCCTACGGCATGGGCTGGGAATATTTTGAAGACCGCTACCTCGGCAAACCCCTCGTCTACTGCGGTACTGTCGGGTTGCTGCCCAAAAAGATCGGCAATGTCAAAGGTTCCGAAAAATCAATCAAAGACGGCGACCTCATCGTTATGGCCGGCGGCAGAATCGGTAAAGACGGTATCCACGGTGCTACTTTCTCCAGCGAAGAACTCCACAAAGACAGCCCCGTTCAGGCCGTTCAGATCGGCGACCCCATCACCCAGAAAAAAATGTCAGACTTCATCTACGAAGCCCGCAACAAAGGTCTTTACCGCTTCGTTACCGACAACGGTGCAGGCGGTCTTTCATCCAGCGTCGGCGAAATGGCTGAACTCTGCGGCGGCTGCCGTATGGACCTTGCCAAAGCTCCGCTCAAATATGCAGGCTTGAGCCCCTGGGAAATTCTCGTTTCAGAAGCACAGGAACGCATGAGCTTCGCAGTTCCCGAAGAAAACATCGAAGAATTCAAAGCTCTCGCCAAACTCCGCGATGTCGAAGTTACCGTCATGGGTAAATTCACCACCGACGGCAAATTCTGCATGACATGGGGCGACAAAGTCGTTGCCAATCTCGACATCGACTTCATGCACGGTGGCTTGCCCAAACTCCACCTCAAAGCCAAATGGCAGACTCCGAAATTTGAAGAACCCTGCCTCTGCAAAAGAGATCTTGCTTCCGATTTTGCCGCCATGGCCGGCAGACTCAATATCTGCTCCAATGAATTCAAAGCCCGCCAGTATGACCACGAAGTCAAAGGCTTGAGCGTGATCAAACCCTTCGTCGGCAAATGCCGCGACGTCCAGAGTGACGCCACCGTTACCATGGCAGAACAGCTCGGCACCGAAGGTATCGTTCTTTCCGGCGGTATTCTCCCCCGTTACAGCGATATTGATACTTACTGGATGACCGCTTCCATCATCGACCTGGCGATCCGCCGCATTATCGCAGTCGGCGGCAAACTCGGCCATATCGCAGGTTTGGACAACTTCTGCTGGCCCGACCCTGTTAAAAGCGAAAAAACTCCCGACGGTGAATACAAACTCGCACAGCTCGTCCGTGCAAATCAGGCTCTTTACAACTTCACCAAACTTTTCAAAGTTCCCTGCATCTCCGGCAAAGACAGCATGAAAAACGATTCAACCAGAGGCGGCAAAAAAATCTCCATCCCGCCCTCAATCCTTTTCAGTGCAATCTCCAAAATGGATGATATTTCCAAAGCTGTTACCCTCGATTTCAAGAAAGCAGGCGACCTTGTCTATGTCATCGGTGATACCAAAAACGAATGCGGCGGCAGCGAATATTTCGCCATGCTCAATGCCACCGGCAACAACGTTCCCAAACTTGATGCCGCCAAAGCCATTGAGATTTACACCAATGTTTCCGACGCTACCGAAAAAGAACTTGTTCACTCTCTCACAACTCCCGCACTCGGCGGACTTGCCATGGCATTTGCCCGTTCTGCTATGGGCGGACGCCTCGGCTGTACCATTGACTGTGCAAAAATCCCCGCAAGCGAAAAATGCAATTCACTCGAACTCATTTTCTCCGAAAGCAACAGCCGTTTTGTTGCTTCGATCGCTCCCGCTGACAAAGAAGCGTTTGAAAAAGCTCTCGGCAACATTCCTTTTGCCTGCGTCGGTACTGTCGATGATTCCGATGAAATCAAACTCATCAATACCGACAACGGTACTTGCAGTATCAAACTCAATGACCTTGTAAACAATTACAAAGGCACTCTTGATCAGATTTAATGAGTTGAGGAGGAACTGTTGAGCCGCATTGATATTTATCCTGAAAACGCCGTTATCATGGCGCCGTTGTCAGGATTTACCGATGCGGCTTACCGCCGTTCTCTCTATCGGCACGGCTGCAGATTTGCATTTACAGAGATGGTTGATGTCAGCGCTATGGCGTACAGGACACAATCATCTTTTTTCATGCTTGAGCGGTCAAAAGATGATGAATTTCTCGGATGTCAGCTCGTCGGAAGTTCCGTCGAACATGCAAAAATCGCCATGGATGAGCTGAAAAATTATGAATTCAACCTCATCGACCTCAATCTCGGCTGCCCCGTTCCCAAGGTTACTAAAAAAGGTGCAGGTGCATCTCTCGGCAGAAACTTTGAACTCGCCAAAGCCATGTTCTCCGTCATTGCTGAAAAAGCCAAATGCCCGGTAACTGCAAAACTCCGCATCATCGACCGGACAGATGTCGAACCGACATTAAAGCTCGTGGAAATGCTGGAAAATTGCGGTGCAAGTGCCGTTACCATTCACGGCAGGATCAAAGAAGCATTCTATTCCGGTCCGGTCGCCTTTGACCAAATCGATGCCTGCCGCCGAATTCTGAATATCCCCGTAATCGCCAACGGCGGAATCATGAATTATGAAAATTATAAAGAAATAAAAGAAAAAACCAATTGCAGCAGAGTCATGCTCGCCAGAGGAGCAATGGGCAATCCGTGGCTTTTTCAGGAATTGCAGGAACATGAAACTTTTTCGCCGCCCAATGCGGGTGAACTCGCAGATGAAATTTATATGCACATCGCTGACACATGCTCTTTGTACGGCGAAAATCAGGGCATGAAACTCTCCCGCAAAATCGTGCATGATTATCTGAAAGGCAGAGGCTTCAAAAGTTCATATCGTGCAGAAGCCTCGCAACTTGCCGCACTCGATGATTTGAAAGTTTTATTGAAAAAATTATGTGATGAATACGGCAAAAACACTTGATTTTGCCGGAATAAGGTGTATTTTTATAAAAACAAGGAGGAAAATTATGAAATATTTTTACATGCTTTTGACTTTGATTATGCTTTCTGCTGCCGGATGTACCACTATGCTTCCCGCAGAAGATATAAAAATTTATGAAGTCTGTCAGGAGGAGATCGCCATTCTGAAAAACCCGAAAATCCCACGCAACAGCAAAGAAAAATATGAAGCAGCTCTCTCTTTGAGCAAGAAAGTCGATTTCAGTTACACCCGTACAGTGAAATTTCTCTCCACGATTTTTCTTGATTCCGATGCCAGAGTCAACCGTCAGGACGAATCAAGCATGGTCATCATCATGTATTATCCCTACAAAGATGGCTTCGTAAGTTTTGAATTTCACCGCTACAACGATCACATCCTCAAAACCGTCGTCAGATATAAATAATTGTCTGACAAAAAGTTGCAATGACAGATTTTTTTATTCAGCCCACCATTGACAGCGCATTCAATCTGGCGCTGGAGGAACTGCTTACCGCCGAAACATCTGATGAAATATTTTTTCTCTGGCGCAACGCCCCCTCTGTAATCATCGGACGCAATCAGAATACACTCGCTGAAATCAATCCTGATTTCATCAGAGAAAAAAATATCAATGTCATCCGCCGCGTAACCGGAGGAGGAGCGGTTTATCACGACCTCGGCAACATAAATTACAGTTATATCGTAAACTATGATGGTTCAAAAAATATTGATTTTGCCGCCTTCGCCGTCCCCGTGATCAAAACGCTGGCAAATATGGGTATCAGTGCCGAATTTTCCGGCAGAAACGACATCCTTATTGACGGGAAAAAAATTTCCGGCAGCGCCCAGAGCCGTATCGGCAACCGCATTCTTTTTCACGGAACTATGCTCTTTGATACCAATATCGAAGATTTGGTCGCTTCCTTGAATGTCAGCGGTGCAAAAATCTCCGGCAAAGGCATTGCTTCCGTCCGTTCCAGAGTTACCAATATCAAAGAACATCTCAATCAAAATATTGATACTGAAGAATTTATGGAGCTGCTTGCGGTATCTCTCCGACAGCAGTTCAACTGCAAAAAAGATTATACTGTCCCTGAAAATCTGCTGATTGAAGCAGAAAAACTTGCTTTGAAAAAATACCGCACTCCGCAATGGAATTACGGAAATTCTCCTGAATTCAATTATGAAAAAAGTCAGAAATTCAACGGCGGCAATGTCGTCCTGACTCTGAATATCAGAAAAAACATCATAGTTTCCGCCAAGTTCAGCGGAGATTTCTTCTCCCGCACCGATGTCGCAATTCTGGAAAAAACTCTCGAAAATACAGAACTTATCACTGATAATATCAAAAATATTCTGGATGCTCTGCCTATTTCAGAAATGTTCCTCAACATTACTGCCGAAGAAATATTATCTCTCTTTCCGTAAAAAAATACAGGTAATTCTTTATTTCAAATCGCCGGCGATTGCAATATCATCGCCCAATTTGAAAGTTTCAACATTTTTCAAAGAATACAAATTTTCAAGATCCAAAGGCGATTTTCCGCCGATTGCTCCGATACTGTCTGATCCGCCCATGATTTTCGGAGCTATATGAAATTCAACACGGTCAACAACATTTGCCGCAAGTGCAGATGCCGCAAGTTCCGCCCCACCCTCAATAAAAAGTGAAGTTATCTTTTTTTCAGCAAGAACAGCAAGGAAAACATCCCACTTTTCAGGAGTTGAAACATCAACTATCTCAAAATCCGCAACTTCTTCAACACTGCCGTAAATGACTTCCAATTCATTGCAAGTCATTGTATCAGAAGCAATTATCCGTTTCATCCTCCGTTCAAAAAGCGTTCCGTCATCATTGCGGGCAAAAAGTGTCGGCACATCTTTGCGGACAGTATTGGCACCGACCATGATCGCATCAAAACCCTTCCGCAAATACTGCACTCTTTTCCTTGCTTCACTGCCGGTGATAAATTTGGAACAACCGTTGGCACAGGCAATCCTGCCGTCAAGGGTTATTCCCATTTTGAGCATGACATAAGGGCGTTTGGTACTGATATACTTGAAAAAAATGCGGTTGAGTCCGGCACATTCCTTTTCCAATATGCCGACATGACATTCAATATTATGTGCTTTGAAAATCTCCAATGCCCTGCCCGCATGAGCAGGATTAGGATCAAGACAGCCGATATAAACAGAGCGGAACTTTTTACTGCAAATCAATTCAGTACAAGGAGGAGTTTTTCCGTAAGTACAACAAGGTTCGAGAGTTACATAAATATCTGCATTCTCGCAGCTGAAACCATGTGCTTCTGCATCACGGACGGCTTCGACTTCGGCATGCGGCATTCCACACCGGTGATGATAACCTCTGCCGATAAGTTCGCCGTTGCGGAAAATGACTGCTCCGACCATTGGATTGGGAGAAACGAAGCCATAACCTTTTACGGCTTCGTCAATGGCAAGGCGCATTCTTTTTTCCGCTTCAGAAATCATTATTACTCCGCATTGTCATGCTCAAAAAGAGCTTTTGCGTACATATCAGCGTCAAAACGCTGCAAATCTTCGGGAGCTTCTCCAAGTCCTGCAAAGAAACAGGGCAATTCAAATTTTTTCTGCAAAGCAACTGCCATACCGCCTTTGCCGCTGCCGTCAAGTTTGGTCAGAACGATACCTGTCAAATTGGCAGTTGCAGAAAATTTCTCCGCCTGACTCAACGCATTGGCACCGATACTTGAATCTACGGTCAGCCATGTTTCATGCGGAGCGCCGGGGAGGACCTTATTGATCGAGCGGCAGATTTTTGCCAATTCTTCCATAAGATTTTTCTGATTGTGCTGTCTGCCTGCGGTATCGATAAGCAGATAATCTGCTTTCTCTGCGATGGCTTTTTTTACTGCATCAAAAGCCACACCGGACGGGTCGGCTCCGCTTTTGGAAGCGACCAGCAAAGCACCGCTGCGCTGACTCCACAAAGTAAGCTGTTCATTGGCAGCGGCACGGAATGTATCGCATGAACCGAGGACAACTTTTTTTCCTTCATTGCGGAGCAAGTTGGCAAGTTTGCCGACGGTAGTTGTTTTGCCTGAACCATTTACACCGACAAAAAGGATGACAGTCGGCATGCCGTCTTCCGCCTGATGAATCTCACGGATATTGCGTTTGAGGATATCGGCGACATAATTTGAAGCGATTTCATAAATGTCTTCGGAACTTTTAATTCTGCCGCGTTCGTATTCATCTTTGAGTGTTGCGGCAATATCCGTTGCCGCCGCAACGCCGAAGTCATAAGAAATAAGCGTATCGCCGAGAAGTTCAAAAACCGATGAGTCCCATTCTTTGACACCGCCGAAAAGGGAGCTTATGGTGCGTCCGACTTTGACGGAACTTTTTTCAAGACCTTTTTTGAAAATAGAGAAAATAGAAGCCATGAAAATTCCTCTGTTTATCTTTCAGGACGATCAAGAGAGTCTTTGATCGCATTGAGAACGCCGTTGATAAAATTGGCAGACTTTTCATCAGAATAATCACAGGCGATCTCAACGCCTTCATTAATGCTGACGATCGGGGGAACATCCATAACAAAAAGCATTTCATAAACCGCCACACGCATAATATTGCGGTCAACGAGAGAAATACGATCCCATTCCCAATGTTTGGTAAAATCTTTGATTTTCGCATCAATAGTATCAAGATTGATCGCAACCTGCGCAATAATACTTTCAGCAAGTTCGCGGCTCTTGCGGGCATAGCGGTTGTCTGTCAGATTGTGCTGAACTTTGATCTCCTCTTCATAGAAAAGTTCAAATTTACCGAGTTCGGGGAACTCTCCGCTCATATCACAGCTGAAAAGAAACTGCATGGCAATCTCTCTTGCCAAACGTTTTGTATGCAGTTTGGGAGTTGCTTCCAGAGATTCATCAATATCCATACTTCAACCTTTTACTTGATAGCCTTGCAAAGATTTGCCATTTCGATAGCGGCGATAGCGGCATCTGAACCTTTGTTGCCTGCTTTGGTGCCGCTGCGTTCGATAGCCTGATCCAAATCCTCTGCGGTGATCATGCCGTAAGTAACAGGGACGCCGGATTCAAGACCGAGCTGGGCAAGGCATTTTGAAACTTCGCTATTGATATAACCTGCGTGCTGAGTTGCGCCCTGAATAACGACACCGAGAGCGAGAACTGCATCAAATTTTTTGGTGGCGAGCAATTTTTTGACAGCGAAAGGAATTTCGTATGAACCGGGAACGTAAGCGACGGTAATGTTTTCTTCCGCACCGCCGTGACGGACGATACAGTCAACGGCACCGGTCAAGAGATGACTGACAAAAAAGTTATTGAAACGGGCACAAACGATACCGAATTTCAATCCTTTTGCATCAAAATTTCCTTCGAGAATAGTCTTTTTTTCCATTTTTAATCTCCTTTTATTTAAATTCGAGCATGCGTCTGATGGGCAATACCGCACGGTCGCAAATTTCTTTGGCAATGATTATTTCTTCGCTCTCCTCCTCCATGGCACGGAGCAAATCCTCCAAACGGGCAAGTTTCATGTGGGGACAGACCGCTTCGGGAGAGATGAGGATTAAACGTTTGTCGGGATTTTCCTTTTCCAGACGGTGAAGTATCCCGAGTTCAGTTGCAATGATGAATTCTTTTTTGTCGGAATTGCGGACATGAGTCAGAATTTTTCCCGTACTCAAAGCATGATCCGCCAGAGCCACAGTTTCAGCAGGGGCTTCGGGATGTATAAGGACTTCTGCATCAGGATATTCTTTTTTGCGTTTGAGTATCATCTCCGGAGTGAAACGGTTATGGACCGGACAGCAGCCGTCATAAAGTTTCATAACTCTGCCGACTTGAGCGGCACAGAAACTTCCGAGATTGCGATCGGGCAGAAACAGAATTTCTTTATCCTGCGGCAATGCTTTAACGACATTGAGAGCGTTTCCGCTGGTCACGCAGATATCACATTCAGTTTTTGTTTCGGCAGTTGTATTGACATAAGCGACCACATACAAATCGGGATTTTCCTCCTTCATGCGGCGGACTTTTGCCAAATCGACCATATCAGCCATATCGCATCCTGCGGTAGAAACGGGAAGAATAACTTTTTTGCCGGGAGAAAGTATTTTCGCCGTTTCCGCCATGAAGCGGACGCCGCAAAAAACTATCATATCGGCAGAAGTTTCTGCCGCTTTGATACTCAATTCCAGAGAATCACCGCAAAAATCGGCAATATCCTGAATTTCTCCCAGCGAATAATTATGGGCGAGTATCACCGCATTTTTCTCTTTTTTCAAAGTTTTAATGCGTTCGATAATCTGTGCGGCTGTCATCATTTTTTACCTCAATTCGACATTAAGTTTAGCGGCAAGGCTGTCGCGGAGTGCATGATAAGATTTGTTGATCTCATCATCGGTCAGAGTGCGTTCAGCGTGGCGGAAAGTAAGTTTGAATGCCATACTCTTTTTGTTTTCGCCGAGTTTTTCGTCGGTGAAAATGTCAAAAAGTTCAACTTTTTCAAGATGAGCAAGTTTAAGTTTGCGGATAAAATCCATAACTGCAGAGTATTCCAGAGATTTGTCACAGACAAATGCGACGTCACGGCTGGTGGCGGGATACATACTGAAAGGCTTGTAAAGAAGTTTGCCC
>JAZRBX010000162.1:0-2575 GCA_045635285.1 Victivallaceae bacterium | reverse complement strand
CGATCACTGCAGGACATGAGGAAAATGCAGCATTTGCCGGCATATAAATTTCACCTGCAAGTTTATCATTGAATGCTCCGTCAGCAGAAACATAACTGTGCTGCAAATTGTTGTTGATTTTTTTGAAATCTGTTTTTATTTCAGGATCGACGGCGGCAAGTTTTGCAAGCATTTCCGCCCAGAAATCATCGTAGTCAACGGCTTTCGGATAAGTGAGTTTGAATTTTTCAGGTTCGGCAATTACCCCTGCCCCGATCCTGTAAATCTGACCGTCAGGAGATTCATAAACAAAAAGACAGCGGTAACATCCCGGTTCATCGACCGTAAAACTTACAATATTTGTACCGACTCCGATTTCAACAGTTCCTTTTTTGAGCGGATACTGCCAATTTTTCTGCAAAGTATATTCAACTTTCAAGCCGACATCACTTGAATCATTGCGGCAGACTCCGAGTGCAACATAAACTGTATCTCCGATTTTCGCGATCCCTGACGGATGTGAAGTCGAACATTCAAATCTCAAATTGACCATATTGTTTTTCCTTTTTCCATACAGCAATTAAATTTTTTCAGTAATATAGCATGGAATTTAAAAAAAACAATAAAACAGCCAAAATACAAAATATTTTATCCTTTGCGGACTATGAACATTTCGCCGAATTTGATTTTATCACAGTGAAATTTGAGTTTGCCGCTGCTGTTGTATTCAACGGGAAGTTCCGCATTGTCGGAAACACGCACGATTCTGTCCGCTTTGAAATCCGGAGGAAGCGGCACGGCAAAATCCAGATCGCAGACGGGAAGCATGGGAAATTCCTTCTGGACATTCATGGCAGAGACAAGCAGAGAATCGTCATTGCATTTCTGGATCGTGATTTCAACTGCATTCGGAATATCTCCCTCACAGCGAAGCTCCTGCGGCAGATAATTTTTCAACAGCATTGCGGAAAAATCACGCTGGGAAGTCTGGTCTATGCCGAAAATATTCACCGCCAGATAAACACATCTGCCTTTGCCGAATTTATGTTCAGTCCATGCCGGATATTCAGTATCAATGCCCGGCGGATTGGAATGGATGGATGCGTAATTATCACGGTCGAATATCGGATAGAGAGGAACATTCAAAAATGCTTTGATTTCAGTATCTTCGTAAGCTTTGACGTATGGAGCTTTGCGGGTGGCGGAAACATATTTTCCTTTGTATTTGATATAGCATGTACTCAAGGATTTTTCACCGCAGTAATCAATCCCCATTACATCGGACAATTTGAAATTATCTCCGATCAAAGAAGTCCCTCCCGTAACGATCAATGTGCCTCCTCTGCGGACAAATTCACGCATATTATTACATTCTGCATCGGTAAGATCTGCGGCATTGGTAACGATCAGATATTTAAATTCGTTCCAATTTTCGGAAGTATCGGTCAGAATACGGTATGAAATATTAAGAGAATTCAAAATATCACCTGCTCCGATACATTCGACCATGCCGTTGGCAGTTTCTGCAGCCATAATGCGTTGAGCCGCATAGGACTCCAGCGGCGCTCCGTTCATCTGGGTATCTGAAAAAAGTGCCGCGGAATAATAAACTGCGACCTCTCCGGTCAGTGCAGGCTCATATTTTTTTACCGTTTCACGGAATGGAGTCAGCAGTTTGTTTATATTGCCGAGGTGCTGATAAAAATCCTCCTCCAAAGTTCCGTCGGGATTGATGGCGTCAATGAAAAAATATGCTCCGCCGTTGGCAAGAATAGTCATCGCATGAGAAATCATCTCTTCATCATCTTTAGTTGAAGTATGATCGTTCAAATCGACACAGCGGCTGGTCATATATTCATAGGGCCGATTCTTTGTATAAGCGTCAAACATTTTAGTTCCGAAACGGAGCTGACTTCTGTCGCCGTATAAGTCGCCGGAACAGTAATCACATGAGTTGCGGAAAAGTCCGCTCTGCGCCCGGTCAAACATGCTGAACATACCGGAATTCTGATGAACGACCGAAATATCCGGCCGTTTATCTCGGACAAAATCAGTAAGCTCCTGTGCAAATTCTGCAACTGTTTCACGGCGGAAAGCCGCATAGTTGCGCCAATTCTCATCATCCCAATTGATTATTTCAGGAATATCTCTGCCGTAACGCTCTTTGAATTTTCTGCGGCAGTTTTCACAGCAGCATGGCATTGCCCAGAAACTCATATCAATAAAAATCCCCTCGATGGGATACTTAATGATTTCAGCGAGTTCTTTTTTGTAATATTCCAGAACTCCAGCATGATTGGGACATGCGACACGGTAGCGGCGGTTGAAGCCGTTTCCCTTTATGTCTTTCTGGGCGCTTTCGGGAAAAAGAGCCACCGAGTGATTATGATAAACCACTGTATAATAAGCAATGGGGACGATATTTTTTTCACGGAGTTTTTCAATAACTTCACCGAAGAAATCTTTTCCGTTCAAATTTGCATGTACATGACCGACTTTGGTCGGATAATAACAATTGCCGTTGTGGTCGCAAGCGTAAACCATGGATGATTCACAACCGGACATTTCCACCATACGGACATATTCATCTGAATCA
>JAZRBX010000161.1:0-2928 GCA_045635285.1 Victivallaceae bacterium | reverse complement strand
CGCAGGATAACAATATCGGCTATTCTCCTTATGAGGCGGATTGCCCGCCGATTTATAACGACTGGTGTACCAACTGGGGATTTCATAACGAGGAAAAACTGCTGAAAATCGCTGATGTTCTGCAAGGCAGGGGACTTAAATATTTTGTGGTTGATGCCGGATGGTTCTGCAATCAGGGCGGTAAAAACCTTCATAAAGGCGATTGGTATGTTGATCCTGCACGCTTTCCTAACGGCATGAAACATTTTTGTGAAGAGATCCGCAAAAGAGGTTTCATCCCCGGTATCTGGTTTGAAGTCGAACAATTCCATTTGGAAGGAACACAGATCATTAAAGATCATCCCGACTGGGTATTGACCTGCCACGGCGTGCCGTACACAACCGACGGGGCTATCAATGTTTTCGACTTCCGCAAAAAAGAAGTCCGTGATTATATGCACACCAAAGTTACAGACTTCCTGCTTGAAAACAACATCCGCTATATCAAAACTGATTATAATTACGCTATGGCAGGCGCTGACAGTCAAAATGGTTCGACTTTGTACGGTGTTTGTGAATTTCTCGAAGGCGTTGAAATTTTCTTCCGTGAAATGAAAGAGCGTATCCCCGATTTGACTGTGGAAATTTGTGCTTCCGGCGGCAGCCGTCTGACTCCCGCATGGATGTCGCTCGGCGATGTTGCCAGCGTTACTGACGTGCATGAAGATATCACTATCCCGATTGTCGGCGCAAATACTGCTTTGATGATTCCTTTGCGTGCAAATCAGACATGGGCGACCTTGCGTGCCTGGAACGATGAGAAACGCAACCGCTATCTGATGACAGGCGGTATGATCGGCAGAATGGGGCTTTCGGGCGATATTGTTGAATTGGATGAAAATCAGCTTGATTTGGTTCAGGAAGGTTTGGACTTCTGCGTCAAACTTAAAGATTTGATTCTTAACGGTTTTGTCCGGATCGACCGTCGGATGAAAAACAAAGCATGGAACAATCCGAAAGGCTGTCAGATTTTCAGAGTTGAAACTGACAAAGAACTTCTGCTGGTTATCCATACTTTCGCTGACAGCGATCAGACGATTTCCATTGACATACCTCAGAATGCTGTTGTTTCTGATATTTACAAACGCAGTCAAGTCGTTTGCAGTCAGGAAGATTCAAAAATTATCCTGAACAATTATGAAGATTTTGAAGGTGTTGCGATCCTGCTTGAAAAACAGTGATAATTTTTAAAAATCATGATTGCTTTTATTAATGATAATAAAAGCAATATTGATAAATGTGTTGAAAAAAAACGGGGAAAACTTTACGAATAAAGTTTTCCCCGTAATCTTTTTATGCCATATTTTTATCAGAATTTTAAATCTCGGCATTTGCCGCTGGTGAAAAATTCTTTTGAACTGTCAAACGGAAAGACTGTAAATCCTGCGCCGTTGACGGTATTGGCTCCGGTATGAATATCTGTCCAGCAGTAACGTGCATACACCGGAGATACGACGCCTTTTGAGCTTAAAATGATTTTATCATCTGCGATTTCTGCATCGGCAGGGAAGAATTTTCCGTCGGCTGATGCGATTTCAAAAAGTTTCGGAGCTTCGCCGTCAATGGTATGCAGATCATCAGCATGACGGAATGAAACAACGAGAGAATTTTCCTTTTGAACCGCATTGTCAAATATCGGACCTGAATCGGGAAAATTTTTGCCGTAGGTATTCTTGAGTGCTGCCAAAGCGAGTCTTTCGCCGATGAAATCTTTGGTGGACGGATGATAATCCTGCTGTTCGACCGGCGGAGTGTCGGCGGTGGCAACAAGAAATGAATACGGGGTGTTTACCGCCGCTTCATACTGCTGCAAATAGAATTGCGGCAAAACTTCAGGACCGAAAGGATGCGGAGCGATCATCACAAAATAAAACGGCATTTTGTCGTCGTTGTAAAATTCACGCATCGATTCAACAAAAAGTTTCTGCATTCTGGCATAATCTTTGTCAAGGAGATTGGTACATCCCTGATACCAGAGCATGCCTCTGACCGGAAATTTCAGAACTTTATTCATGGTGGAGTAAAAGGCTCCGCCTGTTTTGACAACGGACATGTGCCATTTGATAAGCGGGATACGGTCAGGATCGACATTGCCTTTGTCATCGGCAAAAGAGCGGCAGAAACGATATCTCGGATGACGGCAGTGGGTCAGAAGGATTTTGTTTCTCTCTGATTCTTCCAGAGCGTCGATACCGCCGTTGGATTGGAGAACGCAGAATTCTCTGCCTTCTTCGGCAAGTTCCAGAAAACCGCTTTTTTCAAGCGTATCGGGAGTCATATATGTTTCAAGTGAAGCACAACCGTAAGATGTATTGACAATACCGATGGGAATATTGATTTCAGAATTGACTCTGCATGCAAAAAAGAGCGGAACCAACGGGCAGTCAAGCGTTTCTTCTCCGACGCATTTCTGCCATGAATTTTTTGTTTCACGGACGGTGATGAAGCGGATGTCATCCCGTTTCATGGAAGCGATATTTTCTGCGATATTTTTGCGGTAAACATCGGCAAGTTCGCCGAAAAATTCTTTTCTTTCGTTGTATTCACGCAGTTTTCCTGTTCCGGAAAGTTCCATATTGCTCTGACCTGAAACATGCCATACTTCGCCGACGAGAATATCGGAAATAACGATTTTCTCATTATTGGAAATGACGGTAAGTTTTTCAGGGATCGAACTTGCTTCAAGTTTTTCGAGGGTAACTTCCCAGCTGCCTGTGCTGTCGGCGACGGTTTGAAGATGTTGATTTGCAAAAATTACCGTTACGGCAGAACCCGGCAGAGCTTTGCCGGAAACGGGGATTTTTCTCTCTCTCTGCAATACCATTGAATCTGAAAACATTTCATTTAGTTGCAAAGTTGATTGTGAATTGTCAGGGTTTGAATTTCAAC
>JAZRBX010000160.1:0-2514 GCA_045635285.1 Victivallaceae bacterium | reverse complement strand
CACAAAATGTTATTATTCATCTATTTTACCTCCGAAAGTTGCTTTGACATTGATTGCGATGCCGCCTCTCGGACGGAAAAGTCCGACGACTTCCGCCTTGCGTGGTGAGCATTCAGCAACAATGGCGTTGAGGATATGATTTACCGATTCCTCGTGGAAAGTATTGGTATTTCTGAAAGAGTAGAGGAAAAGTTTGAGAGATTTGCTTTCGATACATTTTTTATCGGGGATGTATCTGATGATGATATGCCCGAAATCGGGCTGACTTGTAACCGGGCACAAACTGGTGTATTCGGGGCAGTCAAAAGTTATCACATAATCTCTGTCGGGGAATTTGTTTTCAAAACTCTCCAGATGAGCCTCATCGGGATTTTTCGGATAGTTATGCTCTGAATGTTTGAGCAATGTCAGATCCTTGAATCTGTTTGTATCATTTTGCATAAAAAAGTCCTTTCAAAAACGGAATAAATATTTGCACTTTACTTACTGTACCCCGAAAAGTAACAAAAATCAAAATATTTTTAAAAAAAATCTTGCTTTTTTAACAGAATGTGATTATATTTGTAGTGTATAATTTTTTTTGCAACATTTTTCTTAAAAAACAAAAGGATAGAAAACATGCGATTCAAACACATTTTTGTCGGCTTGCTGCTCTGCAGTATGATCTTCGGTGCCTCTTCACTCAAAGCAGGCGATCCCATCGAAAAGCTCGGACGCGGCTGTGCCAATATCATCTTCGGCCCCTGCGAACTTCTCATTAAACCCGTTGATGTCGCTCATGAACAGGGCAATATCGCCGGTGCAACCGCCGGTCTTTTCTACGGTATTTGCTACACTGTAGCCCGCGTAGTCGTTGGTGTTGCGGATGTTGCAACTTTTTTGGTCCCGCTTCCCGGCTGTGCTGACAACAAGTACGATGTCGGCTGGGGCTATGGTCCCATGGCTTTCCACGACAGCCCGTGGGTATTTGATGTTGAACACAACTGGGGTAATTTCTTCTACGATTCAGAAGATATGGTTTCAGACAGATACTGAGATATATCCCGATAAATACAACCGTGCAGAGCCGAGTATGTGTCCTGCACGGTTTTGTTTTCTTAACTTATTGATTACAAGGAGTTTTTGATTATGAGTTTTTCCTGCGGTTTCGTCGGATTGCCCAATGTCGGCAAATCGACTTTGTTTAATGCACTCTGCAAAGGCGGTGCTGAAGCTGCAAATTTTCCCTTTTGCACTATTGAACCCAATACCGGTATCGTTGCTGTGCCTGATGAACGTTTGAAAGTGCTTGCTGAACTTGAAAAATCAGGCAGAATCGTGCCGTCTTCTCTCAAATTCATTGATATTGCGGGACTTGTGAAAGGTGCAAGCGAAGGTCAGGGCCTCGGAAATCAGTTTCTCGGACATATCCGCAATGTCGATGCCGTCGCTCATGTCGTGCGTGTTTTTAAAGATCCCGATGTCGTTCATGTTGAAGGAACTATAAATCCTGTCAACGATCTTGAAGTCATTATGACCGAGCTTATGCTTGCCGATTTGGACATGCTTGAAAAGCGTCTGGAAAAGAGTAAAAAATCTGCCCGCTGTGTCGATCCCGAAGTAAAATTTGAAACCGACCTTATCAAAGGTTTCATAGATGACCTCTCCAACGGCCGTCTGCCCAAATTTGACCGTGAAGATCCCAAAGTCATGGAAAAAGTCAAATCTTACGGCTTGATTTCCACCATGCCGTCTTTTATCTGTGCCAACTGTGATGAAGAAACTTTCAAGAACTTTGCCTCCAATCCTGAAGCACAGAAACTTTGCGAATACGCCGCTTCTCACGGCTTGGAAGTTGTTCCTGTTTGCGCCAAACTTGAAGAGGAATTGAGTCAGCTCGATGAAGAGGAATGTGCAATGTTTATGGAAGAACTCGGTATCAAAGAAACAGGTTTGACCAAAGTTATCCGTACAGGATACCGTTTGCTCAACTATATAACTTTCTTTACCGCAGGCCCCATGGAATCAAAGGCTTGGACAGTCGAAAAAGGAACTCCCGCACCGCAGGCCGCCGGCAAAATCCATACCGACCTTTGCCGCGGATTCATCCGTATGGAAACCGTTTCATATGATGATATGGTCGCCAACGGCGGCTGGAATAAAGCCAAAGAAGCAGGAAAACTCCGCATCGAAGGCAAAGAATATATCATGCAGGATGGCGATGTTATTCATGTCCGCTTCTCTGTCTGATACGGAGAATTTGTAATCAGCCATGGCGTAAAGTTGTGGTAATAAATAATTTAATGGGCTGCTGCTCACCTTTTAAAGGTTTTGCAACAGCCCTTTTTTTATGCCTGTTTAAGTTTTGTTGTCAGCGTCTGTTACTCGGGCGGGGGGCAGGGCGGTTGGGTTTGTGATGTTCCGGTTTGGGTGGCGGAGCCGGTCTGTGGTTGATAATCACATGGCGCGGCGGCGGTGTTTTGATCACAATTGGTGCAGGCGTGTAAACCGGAGTTGTGTAGACCGGAGGCGGCG
>JAZRBX010000159.1:0-1950 GCA_045635285.1 Victivallaceae bacterium | reverse complement strand
GCCTGAAAATATTACCGTACACACATTATCTATTAAGCGTGGTAGTGATTTGAAAACTAATGGTGGTGAAACTTCTTTAGAAAACGAAGTTCAAAAAATGATTGAGTATTCGCATAAGACTTTAATGGTAAGAATTCTAAGTTGATTTTAACAATATCTTCCGTTTCTTTCATCATTTGGCTTTCTGCAATCCAAAGAGCCGTTTTTGCAACCGTTACGGCAAAGTCGTTGATTTCTATACCGTAAAACTGACCGATACTGACCTTGATCACATCGTCAAAGCCCAGCGCGGTTTGTCCGGCATTGATGGTTTCGATACATTTGTTTTCCAGTTTCCGCAAAGAGAGATATGTTTCGGTCAAAAAATTGCCCGAACCGCACGCCGGGTCAAGAAAGGTCAACCCGGCAAGTTTATCCTGAAATGCAAAAAGTTTTTTGTTGCGATTCGTGATGTTTTTTATTTTCAATATCTCTTCAAATTCAGCTTTCAAGTCGTCCAGGAACAATGGATCAATGACTTTGTGGATGTTTTCAATACTGGTGTAGTGCATTCCTCCGGAACGGCGGGTTTCGGGGTTGAGTGTGCTTTCAAAAACTGCTCCGAAGATGGTGGGGGAAATTTCGCTCCAGTTAAAATCATCGCTTGCTTTTGCCAATAACAGTTCTTTGACCGTGTCGTCAAATTGCGGTATTTCAATATCTGTTTCCGCAAAGAGTCCGCCGTTGACATACGGAAACGCCGCCAAATCGTCATCCAGATACGGGTCGCGTTCAGTTTCTTTGGTGTCAAGGACTTTGAACAGATTTATCAACGCATTGCGGAGCTGCCTGGCTTCAAATTGTGCCAGATAGTCGTGAAATTGATCTTTGACAAATATCCCGGCATCTTCGGCATATAAACAGAAAACCAGCCGTACACAGAGCATATTCAACGATTTAAGCGTACTTTCAGCAGATGGATCGTGATAGTGCTTGAGAATAGCATCGTAAATCTGCCCGACAATCCCGCCCGCTTTGATGGAAAGTTCCATTTCCCGTTTGAGGTGGGCTTTATTGGTATCGGTCAGGAAACTCAAGCGGTAATACTCTCTGGGAAGATCAGATAATTTCAGCACTTCCGGCTCATTGTGTGGATGCTCCATATCGTGAATATGGAACTCCTGAAAGTTGCAAACCACAATGTAACGCGGACGTTGTGAATTAGGCAGCTGATCGGCGTACCGCTTTGCCTGCTGATAAGGCGTCAAAATTGAGCCGTCTGACTGTTTGGCAGGTTTGGTCAAATCAACATCAAGACTTTTTTGCTCGATCATCACCTTGGTTTCGGGGATGTAAGCGTCTATAAAAGAGGTATGTCCGAGCTGTACCTGATATTCAAAAGTGATAAACTGTGCGGGATTGACAACTCCGCAAACCGCTTGCAATAATTCCATCCAAAAGGCATGAGTTTCGCCCTTTTCATATCCTCTGCCTTCCCACTCGGCGGCAAATTTTTTAGCCGCATTCCGCTGTTGTGCATCTGTAAGCATATTGAATTGTCCAGTCAAATCTCCGTAGTACAAATATCGGAATTAATATATCGCAAATTGAGATAATTTCAAGCAGGCATCTGTAAGTATTAAGTATTTTATTCTGGGATAGATGCTGCTTAAGTCGCCTGTCGGGCGTTTCACCCGACGTCAGGCGCAAAATCCCGAATCGTCGTATTTTAATTCCCTGTTTCCACTCAGCGCACACGAGAACGCGCCGCCCTTTGTTTTGGAAAAATCACCCCTTTTTAAGCGCACGGATACGGTCACGCAAGTCGGCGGCACGTTCAAATTCGAGTGAATCGGCGGCAGCGAGCATATCGCGGGTGAGCTCTTCGATAAGGGCATTTTTTTCGGATTGCGGCAAGGCGGAAATATCAAAGGGGCTGCCGTCATCAGAAACGATCTCGCAACCGAAATC
>JAZRBX010000158.1:0-8011 GCA_045635285.1 Victivallaceae bacterium | reverse complement strand
TTCCCGAAAGTTATATCATGATGCGTGATATTAAAAATGTCAGCTCTGAAGAATATTTCAAAAATCCCAACGCTGTCGTTGAAATGCTTTCTCCCTCAACTCCGGTTGTTTTGATTGAAAACTGCGGCATTTTGACTACCGGTAAATCCCTGCTTGAAGCTTTTGACCGCCTTGAAGTTTGTGAATTTACCGCCAAATGCCTTATTCTCGCCGGAAAACTCGGTAAATTCAACCCGATCAATCAGGCCCAAGTGGATGAAATCATCAGAGAATTCAATCTGCCGGAATAATATTTACGCCCTGTTCAGGACAAAGAAAAGTTATTGAGGTGGTGAAAAGACCTTCGGAGGAAAGGTCCTTTCCCACCTCTTTAAATTTCCCCTCTCATTCCAAGATCTTTTTTAAATATTTGGTATAGAGCCAATTTTTTAAAGTTTTGAATTTCCTGAAAGTCTTATCTGCCCACTATGGGAACAGAGTATTTTCAAAATAGGAAAAGCAGCAGATTTTTTATAAAATTACCTCATTTTAAGTGTTTTTTCATTTTTTACACATCATTTTATTCAAATTTTACAAATATTATTGATTGATTTTTTTAATTTTGTGTGCTATAATTATGTCAGAACAGTTTTTTTAACTTCCTGTAATATTGATTATCGGAAGTTGAAAAAGTAGAAATAAGTATAGGAGAGCAAAAAGTAAAAAGTAATCTATCTTATTTATAATCAATAAGTTAATTAAATTTATCATTTTTTTAACCATAAACTTTCAAACCCTCAAACAAAGGAGTAAAACAATGAAAAACAACCTCAAAAAACAACCGATAATCAATATTATCGGAAGCAGATTCACCTTGATTGAACTGCTCGTCGTAATCGCAATCATCGCAATTCTTGCAGGTATGCTGCTCCCCTCTCTCGGCAAAGCCCGTGAAAAAGCCCGTCAGGCATCCTGCGTCAACAATCTGAAAGGTATCAGCACCTGTTTTCAATTTTATTTGCAGGATTACAATGGTTTCTTCCCTGTCGGTATCAAAGGTGATTTGACAGGAAGTACCGCTCCATGGGCTTATATTTTCTGGACTGATTATATGCCCGGTCAGAATATTTACAACTGTCCATCAAATCCTGTCCGCGGCCGTATGTACGGCGGTGAATACAGAGATACAGTTATTGCTTACAAAGGTAATATGCGTATTTTGATCGATGCCCGTTCAAATTCATGGGCTTCAGCTTATGACTGGTTTGAAGAAAATCATGTACAAGATAGAAAAATCGAAAATCCTTCAGCTACCGTTCTTTTGTGGGAACAGACCAACAGTCCGTGGTTTAGTGCTTCTGCTCCTGATTGTGCAGAACACATTGATATTGCCAACTCCACAGGTCAGCCTGACAGCCGTCTTGACACCTGCGGTCCGCACAATGGTCAATTCAATTATATTTGGGCTGACGGACATTATGGTCCCTGCAAAAAATATGATGTTAAAGATTATGCTTTGAAACTTTCAGAGAAGAAATAACAGTTAAATAAAGGGAAAAAATCATGAAAATGAATCTTATAGCAGCGGCTGCATTGCTTTCATCTGCCGCGTTCGGTGCCGAAATCATTATGAACGGCGGCAAAATTGTTCCTGTCCGATCCTCAATCGTTGAAACTTTTACCGATGACCTCAATTTCTGTTTTGCAAAAAATTATTCCGATGGTCAAATTCATTTGAATCATTCAAAAGGTATTCACACCGTTACGGAATATCCATGTGCCGATATCTCTTATGATAATGGAAAAACATGGCAGAGCGGTAAAGGCAAAAGCGTCCTCGGTTATACCGCATGGGAAACTCCCGACGGTGAAAAAATGTCTATCGGCTGCTGGGAGAAAAACTTCAAAACTGAACACGATATCGTAATCAACCGTATTGACAAAAACGGTAAATATTCTAAATCATATACTAAAATCGCTATGCCTTATGAAAGTTCATTTCAGATGCATCGTGACGTTATCCGTTTGAAAGACAATACCCTGCTTGCTACCGCTTATGGTACAATAAGAGGTGCCAAAAATTGCCACTGTTTCGTGATTAAATCAACTGACGAGGGCAAAACATGGAAACACCTTTCCGTTCTCGCCGATGATCCCGAAGGCAAAACAGAAGGTCCCGGCGAAGCAGCAATATGTCTGCTCGCTGACGGCTCTATCATGGGTGTATGGCGCGACGGCGGATTTATGAAGTATGCTTACAGTCGTGATAACGGCAAAACCTGGGGCGAAAGAGGCGAATACAAAGGTTTGCCCATGGCTGTCGCTCCCCATATGCGATTGCTCAAAAACGGTACTCTCGTCATTGTAACCGGTCGTCCTTATACTCATTTGCTTGTTGATTTCACAGGCACCGGTAAAAATTTCCAGATCATGGATATTTATCGTGGCGGCGGTTCAAGTTACGGTTCAGTTCTTGAAATCGAACCCAACCGCATTCTGGTCGTTCATGATGAAAGTTCTTTCGTCGGGATCAAAGCCGCAACTCCTTTCAGCCGCATTGTCGCTGATGTTTATGATGTTGTCAAGGATGATTCTATTCGCCTCGGTTCAGGAGATCCGAGAGCAAAAGGATTTGATGTCTTCTATTCAGCTTATGACAAAAAGACTCCCCATGAAGCTATCAAAGCAATGTTCTTTGAATACATCGATAAAAAGAATAAACCCGGTGTCACCGGTCCCGCATGGTTTAATATCGTTCAGACTCCCGAAAGACCTGCCCCCATTCTGCGTATAGTTTCCAGAGGTGACAACAAAATCAAACAGGGGTCAGAATGGCCGACTTTCCGTTACATGTCAGTTCCGTCTGATGTCAGAAAAATGACTGTTGAATTTGAAGTGCGTATCATGGATAATGATACCGACAAAGCACAAATCATGTTCAATGGTTATATCGCTGATCCCAATAAGCCTACGGCTTCACTCTCAGGCGCTCAGGTCAAACTCGGCAAAGATTTCGTCCAGTTTGGCAGCAAAACCGTCATGAAGGAACTTATCCGCGGAACTTTTGTCGCTTTTGAACTCAAACTTGACGCCTCCGCTAAAAAAGCATGGCTTTATAAAAAAGGCAGTTCAACTCCCCTCGGCGAAGTTAACCTCACTTCAAATAATGGCAATGCCGCAGTTTGGTGGGGCGACGGCAGCGGTACGATTTTCGGCACTGCTGATTTGAGTTACATCGGATTGAAGTACAACAAATAATCTTTAATATACGGAATATTTATTATGAAATTCAAACTTTTTGCAGCCGCTGCAGTCCTTTCAACTGCGGCATTCGGCGGTGACCTGCTTCTTGACGGCGGAAAATTTGTTCCCGTCCGTTCAACGGTTGCAGAATCTTTTGTTGATGATATGAATTTTTGTTTCGCACAGAATTTTTCTGATGGCGAAATCCACATGAACCATTCAAAAGGCGTTCACACCGTAACTGAATACGGCTGTATGGATATTTCAAAGGATAACGGCAGAACATGGACAAATAATGTCAAAAAAGTTCTCGGTTATTCCTCCTGGGAAGCTCCCGACGGTACCAAAATGGCTGTCGGTATCTGGCAGAGAAATGCCGCTGAAACTCATGATCTGCTCGTTGAATCAATTGATAAGAACGGTAAGTATTCCAGTTTCAAAACTCCGATCAAACTGCCTTATAAAAGTTCATTTCACATGCACCGCAATGTCATCCGGTTGAAAAACGGTGATCTCATGGCTTGCGCTTACGGCAGAAAAGAAAAACTGCCGAAAGCCCACACCTTCGTTATCAAATCTTCCGATGAAGGCAAAACATGGCAGTTCCTCTCTGATGTCGCCGAAGACCCGCAGGGCAAAACTCCCGAAGGCCCTAATGAATCAGATGCCGCAGTCCTCCCCGACGGAACAGTTTTCATCTGCTGGCGTGACGGCGGCACTATGAAGTATGCATTCAGCAAAGATAACGGCAAAACATGGGGCGATTACAGCGAATACAAAGATTTGCCGATGGCGGTTTCTCCGCATTGCAGAGTGCTTGCCAACGGAACTCTCGTCGTTGTAACCGGCAGACCCAATTTGTATGCTCTGGTCGATTTTACCGGTACCGGCAAAAATTTCCAGAAACTTGAAATCTACCGCGGCGGCGGTTCAAGTTACGGTTCAGTGCTTGAAATCGCTCCCAACAAAATCCTCATCATCCACGATGAAAGTTCTTTCTGCGGTATCAAAGCTCCGACAAATTTCAGCCGTATCGTAGTTGAAGAATTTGATGTCGTCAAAGACTCTTCCATCCGCAAATCTTCCGGAGATCCCAGAGCCAAAGGTTTTGACGGTTTCTATTCTGCATTCGATAAAAAAACACCCTTTGAGGCGATCAAAGCCATGCCTTACATGTACAAGGAAAAGGCAAAAGCTCCCGGCTATCCTGCAACTTATGAAATTTTGCAGACTCCCGAACGCCCCGAACCTGTTCTCCGTCTGATTTCCAGAGGCAAAGCTGAAATTTCTCCCGGCTCACAATGGGGTAATTTCTCCACCCAGCCATTGCCGAAGAACGTTCGTAAGGTAAGCTGCGTTTTTGAAGTCCGTATCCTCGACAATGATACTGATACTCCGCAGATCGCCTTTATCGTTAAAGTTCCCGATCCTGCATCTCCGGACAACTCCTGTTATTTCGCCTATGCACGGGTGGCAAAAGACCGTGTAATGTTCGGCGAAAAAACTGTCAAAAAAGAGAATTATCTCGGTAAATTTGCCGCTTTTGAAGTCAAAGTTGATGCAGGTAGCATGAAAGGTTATCTCTATAAACTCGGAGAAACAACTCCTATTGCAACTTGTGACCTTGTAAAAGGCAAAAGTCCTGCCAATATCATCTGGGGTGACGGCAGCAGTGCAATTTTCGGTTCAGCTGATTTGAGCTATATCGGCTGGAAATTTGAATAATTTGAAATAAGCATTTATTGTACGGAGAAAATATCTGTTTTCTCCGTATTTTTTTTAAAAAAATATGATTTTTCAGTCTGAAAAAATTGATTTTATTTAAATTTGCTGTATAATATGAGGAAATGTCAATTTTATTATAGGAAAAACAAAGATGTTATCACAAATTACGATCTCAGAATCAGAGCATATTCTTGCTGATGAATCTGTTGAAATATCTTTCGTAAACGGGCTTATCAGCGGTATCCGCAACAAAAAAAATGATTCATTCATTACAGCACTTGTACCTGATGAATTATTTATGGTCAGTATCAGAGAAAAAATATCTCCTGAATTTGTTTCAAGTTACGGTCAGCCGGGCGTACAGTCCCGCAAGCGTTTCCCCGGCAAGGACGGAGTAAACCCGCTTCATGGTACAGAGTATGAATTCATCCGTTGTGAATGGCAGGATGATACGCTTTGTGCATTTTTCAGAAGCGGTGATTTTGAATTTTCATTGAGTTATGAATTGGTCAACGGAGCGGTCGGCATTGAATTTGCACTGCTCTACAACGGCGACAGAAAAATCGTTATCAATGAGGCCGGATTCACTTTGCCTGCTTTCAAATTTGAGGGCAAATCCGCAGAGGAACAGCGTTTATCTCTCTATGATTTGAGAAATCACACCTGCGATTTGGATGTTCCGTTGTATGGGAGTGATATTTTCCGTCAGGGCTTTGATTTTAAGCCTGTTATGCCGCATCGCATGGGGGCGATGGATTGTGATTTTCATCATGAAATAGATTTTCTCATCTCCGACGGGAATAGAAGATTTTTCGGCTGGGGACATGAGGAGAATGGAGTTACGCTCTCTTATGTTTACAGCAAAACTCCCGACGGGCTGCAATATACTCCCTGTTTTTGGTGTTTTGACCGTTTGGAAAAGGGTAAAGGTTTTGTCTGCGGGGAATTTTTTCTGACATTTTTTGAAGCTGATGATGAAAATCTGGCAAAAGTCTGCGGCGATTTCAAGCGTTCTTTTGATTGGACAGTGCCGCAGATACCGGCAAATATTTCCGAAGGATGTATTTTTCAGAAACACAGCTTCATCGCTGACGGCGGCGGTGTTGAAAAAGAAATAAAGGAATTGGAAATGCTCAAAGATCTGGGAATTTCCATTGTTTATCTGCCGCCTATGTCGCCGCCTGATGCCTATGTCAATGATTTGGCACAGCCGTTGCAGACATGCTATGGCACCAAAGAATCTTTGCGTTGCTACACCGATGCAGCTCATAAACTCGGCATGTATGTCATTTGCGATATGATCCTGCACAGCTTCTTCCGCAACAGCAAAATTGCCGAAGGTCATCCCGAATACATCCGATGTGATGAACTCGGAGAAAAAACAACTTACAGTATCGGTACATGCACCGCAGAGATAACCGGAGAAAGTTTCCGCAAATTTTATCTGGAAGTCTGCCGTTATCTGGTTGAAGACTGCGGTCTGGACGGGTTCAGATTTGATGTATCGGCGTTTCAGCTGCCTGGCTGGGAGGCACAGGTTCCGCCCCGCAATACGGTTGCGGCACAGACGGCAGTTTTGCAGATGCTTTTTGAAGAGTTGAATAAAATCAAGCCGGTATTTTTCCTTGAAGAGGGAATGGGGGTCTGCGGTCTGCGTTATGTTTCACACGGCTATATCCCGTTTCTGCGTTTTCTCAAAGAGGCTGATGAGGAGATACTGCCTGAAATCCTCCGTCGTTTGAAGAATCTTACAAAATACCGTTTTCTTAAAGACCGTCCTGATGTTTTGACCATGCAGCATTTGAAGATACATGATACTGTGCTGCTGCAGCATTTCGGACGTGCGGTTCGCGGCGGTGATTTGGCATTGCTGCGTTATATTCTTCTGTCCGAAGCGGTCCCCTTTATCACTGACACTTGCGAATACGGTATTTATGATGAAATCAGAAATCTGCTGAAAATCCGCAGAGAACTGATTGAATTTGCACATGGAAGTACCTCATTTGCTTTGACAAATGACAATGAGAGAGTTTTCGCCTTTATCAGAGAGAAAAACGATGAAAAATCACTTGTCTGCGTCAATTTCTCCTCAAAAAAACAGCATGTAAAAATATCTTTGAACTGCAAAACTGACCGTCATGATATTTTATTTTGCTCACCGGGCAGCAATGTGATTGCTCCGTTTGAGTTTGAATTGGCGGAGAACGGCTGTATCGCCGTTAAAGTTTCCGGCGGCGGCGCCTGCCCTGCACTGATCCAGACGGAAGTTGAAAAAGTCTGTTTCAAAGCAGAGGAAATTGTTTTCAATCTTTCCGAAGAATTTGCACCGTTCCCCGAAGGCAGCTTCCGCACTTCCGCAAGAAAAGAGTTTGACGAAGGCAGTTTCTCCGAGGTCGAACAGAAAGAAGCCATGTCAAACACCGATTCTGTCAATAACTGGTTTGCTGTTGAATTTGACGACAGTAAATGGCTGAACGCGTTTCATCCGACATTGTGGCAGCCGTATTGCGAGGTGGATCATCCGCAAAATAAATATATCGTTGATACTTTGAAATGGGAACAGAATATGCTCTGGTCGCGTTCGGCTTTGATCCGTCAGGGCGAAGCTCATTTCCGCAGTCATTTTGATTTGCCGCAGCTTCCTGCAAAGGCGGAACTTGCAGTTTATTCTCCGCCGATGTATGACTTTGACTTTGCAGTTTTGAACGACGGAGATATGGACAAAATGGGAGCTTCATTCAATGCCGTCAGTGTTTATATCAACGGACACGCTTTGGTAGAAAATCAGAAACTCCTGCCGGAAAACAGAATTGAAATTCCCGTAAATTTGCTGAAAGACAAAGATAACATTATCGCTTTCAGTGCCGCATATGGCAACGGCGGACACGGCGGATGTTGTTCTTTGTATCTTGACGGCAAAAAATTTGAGCTTGATTTCAAATCCCGTCCTGCCCGTTCCGCAGAACTCGGACAAATTTCCGGCTTGCCGGGAGAAATCGTCTGCAAACGGAAAGGCAAAAACAGTTTCGGTGTAATTTCTGCTGAATTGCCCTCAAAATGTACC
>JAZRBX010000157.1:0-6036 GCA_045635285.1 Victivallaceae bacterium | reverse complement strand
CTCGGAGCAAAACGGGTACGGACAGTCATAAAAAATCTCCTGATTCATAAGTAATACAAAAAACAGCACCTATAATTTACATTCAATTCAAAAAAAATCAACTTAAATATTTGACTATTTCAAAAAAGAGATTATATTAGTTTACACAATTCTCTTGCGTCCCTATCGTCTAGAGGCCTAGGACAGCGGGTTCTCATCCCGCCAACCGGGGTTCGAATCCCCGTGGGGATGCCATTTTTTTTATCTGATAATGCCGGATATTTTTTCAGCATATTTTTATTTTTTTATTATCTCTGAACTTTATAATAAACACTTTGTTTCCGTTATGGAGAAATAGTTGTAATATCTTTGTATTTATTTTTCCTGGATTGATTGCATAATACCGGACCTTAATAAAAAACGGGATTGTTTTTATTGATGACAATAAAAGCAATCCCGATAGAAGTGTTTGGAAAAAGGGGTGCGGGGAAAATAACCTTTATTCATAAAGGTTTTTCCCCGCAAAACTTAATCTTTTTTCAGAAGTTCAAGGTGTAAAGTTTAGCGTTTTTCATAGTACCGCGGATGAAGAAATCTCCTGCGGGAACGGTATCAAATACAGGAATTTCCGTACTGTCTCCGGAGATGATTTTTTCAGCGAGGACCTTGCCGTCAGCAGAACAGAGTTCAAGTTTGATAAAGCCGTCCGCTGCGATTTCAGCATTGGCGGTGATTTTGCCGTTTGCATTCATCAGATTGGTGCTGAAAGTGCCATCCTGATCTTTTGCCTGCAGATAAAACCAGCCGTCAACACGGAATTTGATGATTCCGGAAGTAAAACCACCTTTATTGGTCAATTTGGCAAGTCCGTCATAGCCGCCGACTTTTTCAAAGTGGGGCCAGTTTTCGGCAAGGCCGCGATCCTCAAATCTCTGACGGAAAACACTTCCTTTGACCGCAGCGAGGCTGGAAGCTCCGTTGTATGCTTCAAAATAAAAGTGAGCCATCGGAGTACAATAGCCTGCCTGTTCGTACCAGTAATTTCCTTCACGGACGACCTGATGATTCAAGAATGAGTGTCCGTAATACCATTCATTGGGATCGTGGGTGCGGAGGAAAGGTTTTTTGTCAATTTTATGGAAATCGACACCGTCACGGCTGTAGGCAATATCAACATAAATTTGCTGGGCGGTTGCATCATAGCTGAACAAACGGCACAGATACAAATCACCGTCGGCGATCTGAACGATATTTGCGCCGTAATGCTGCTGACCGACAGGATCATTTGTATCAGTAGCGGTCAGAGTATGGTGCATTTTCCAGTTTACACCGTCGCGGGTGCTGTAAACTGTAACAAAACGCAAACCGGTTTGCAAATTATCATATCTGACAGCATACGGAGCAGAACGCTTGACGGTCTGGCCCTGTGCCCAGAAACACTCTTTGCCGTCGGGAGAGAGCCACATGCCGCCGAAGTTGTCATTGGTCATAAAACCATTGTCAAAATCTTTTTCACCATAGTAGCCGCAATCTTTGAAAAGCGGTTTGGGATTGGTAATGAGCCATTTGCCGTCGGGAGTCAGATAAGTTACATAGTAAGTGCGGGGTTCGGCTTTCAGACAGCCGTAGTCATTGGCACCGTAGTTGTAAACATAATAAAGTCTGCTGAGATCCAGTTTGCCGTGTTCGGCAGGATCATAAAGTTCAAATTTCTGGGTTCTGGCAGGCTGCGGAAATACGCAGGGCTGAAATTTTTTATTCAGAACAACTCCGGGCAGAGCGGGAGGTGCTTTGTCGATCGGAGTGTAAGGTCCTTCAATGGAGTCGGAGGCAAGCACCCTGATATAATGTTTCGGTCTGCCGAGGTAAACATCAGCCTTATAATCAAGATCACTGACCTGAATGACATAGCGTCCATCCTGTGCGCGATAGAATCTGTTGCCGTAATGAAGAAGTTTATCAGGCGAAGGAGTCTGTGCCTGTTTGATCGCTTTGGTATCACCGGTAACGACATTCAGATTGTTCCACTCTTTAAAGGTGAATTTGTCAGGGGTGAAAAACAATTTTTTGCCGGTCATTGCCAGAGGAGCGGCGGGAGCTTTGATTTCGGCAGTTTTTTCGATACGGAGCAAACGTTTGATCTCACCGGCTTCAGTTTTGATGGTGGTCATATATCTGCCGGAGGGAAGATTGCCGATATTGTCAATGACAATATTGTTTCTGCCGTGCTTCCATTCAGCATCGAGAGTGCGGATGATTTTGCCTGCGGGGTCGGCGATTTCTATCGTACCTTTGAGCGGAGTGAGAGAATTTGCTTCAGCAACGATGGTCAATTCTGCTTTGTCCATATCGCGATAGAAAGGCAGACGGTATTCAGCGGCGAGAAGTGCGGCGAGCTGAACCTGCCGGGCAATAACCTTGTCGGAAAGTATCTCTATTTCGCAGATATTCAAACCGCGGTCCTCTTCTTTGCAATCGCCGCTTATGCGTTTACCGGTATCGTGTGAACGGAGGAATTTGACACGCACCTTGTCGATGGGGTAAGTTGCTTTGCAGTCATAACGCAAAACCCGTTCCTCACGGGCAAAATCAACATTTTCCCAGACGTTGGGAGCATTTTTTTCATCGGCGAGAGTTACCCATGCACCGTTGCACAAACCTTCAATAAGAAATGCTCTCGGAGCGCATGCACCGCTGGGGTAGCCCAATGTTCCGGGGTTGCCGCCGTAAATTTGAACAGCAGTAGCGTTGATGCGTTTGGGAAGAATGATCTCAAATTCGCATTTTTCCGGCAGAAAGACAGGTTCATGTAAATAACCGTCAGTAAGTTTTTGTGCCGCAGCAGATTTTACTTTAACGATTTCGCCGACTTCAGCACCTTTCAAACCGTTTTCACGGCAGATAATTTTGCCCTGTTTTCGAAAGAAACGGAAATTTTCAATAGCACAAGTATTGTTTTGCGGCTGTTGGGGAGAGAATTGGAATTCATCAGTTTCCGGATAAAAAACATTCGGGACCTGATATGATCCCTTGCCTTTGACTGCAACGGTAACGACTTGAGCATTTGAATTGACACTGACAGTAATGTTATATTTTTTGTTGGGTTCAAGTTTGAATCCGGTATCTTCATAGCCGCCTGTTTTTCGATTCATAATACGGAGAGTGCCTGCCATGTCGCAGAAAGCGAGAGCGGTATATTGCTCCTTGGCCGTTTTAAAACCGAAACAGGTCGAAGAGTTGTTCTGCAGACGGGTAAAATCAAAAGAATAACCGAAATCCTCTGTGTCAGTAAGCGGAGAGTTAAGTTTAACTCTGTGAAACCATCCGCCGCGGCGGATAATAAGAGCAGTTTTGCCGTCAGGGCGTTTTTCAAGAGTGAGCTTCTGCGGATGCATGAAGTATGCACAATCTGAAATATAAGTTTCAGGATTGCCGAAATCAGTTATGAGCTGACGGGCAAATACCGGAGAACTCTCTTTGCGGTAAAAACTGAAATCCTCAATGGCACAGAGATTATCAACCGGAAGCTGCGCAGAGAAAGTAATCGTATTCAGATTTGTATTGTATTTGTACGGAACAGTCTGAACAAGTTTATCATTGAGATAAACGGCAGTAGTTTTGGCAATAGCATTTATTTTCACACTCAAAAGATATTTTTTTCCGGCATCCAGTTTAACTTTTGTATTGACATATTTTTCAGTTTCAGGATTCATGACCATAAGGAATCCGTCGGGATTGACGAAAGTCAGGCCTGCAAATTTTTTAACTGCGGCATCATGGATAGAGATGCACATAGCGGAATTATTTGTGATACGGGTCAATTTAAAGGAAAAGCCGCAATCTTCGTTCTCTTTGATCGCCTCTGCCAGTTGAAATTTGGGTGCCCATGCACCACGGCGGATGATAAGGGCAGTTTTGCCGTCAGAGCGTTTTTCTACCCGCAAATTGTTTACATTTGGAAAATGTCCGGCTTCGCCGCTCAAAGTTGCCTTGTTGGCAAAATCAACATTGAACTGCAAATCATTTCCATTCAGAAAAACTGCACAAATCGCTAAAAGCACAGCCGATAATAATAATTTTTTCATAAAAACTCCTTTGGTTTGATATTTTTGCAAAAAAATAAAACATTTTAAAGAAAAATAGCATGTAAAAGATAAAAAATCAACCGTTTTTTTACAAAAGTTAAAAAAATCATCAAAAAAAAGATGTGGAAAATTTCACATATATATACAAAATAATCCTCTTTACTTTAAGCTCTGCTACTTTTTTCGGGGGGGCGCAAGCAGCCCCCTGAAAAAAAATGCTCTATCCTCAATGAGGACAGAGCTTGAAATAAAGACACAAAAAAAACTTATATGCTTTCGCGGACAATAAATTTACAGGGAACGCTGGCAGGAAGGTTACAAATCCCTTCTTCAATATATGAAATGATAGATTTGACCGCCATTGTGGCAACTTCATGAAGCGGACGGCTTATTGTGCTTAATGCGGGAGAGGAGCATTCGGCGGCGTGAATATTATCAAATCCGACAAGAGCAATATCCTCCGGAATTTTCAATCCCAAAGCCCGACAGTTGCGGATGCTGTGCATGGTCAGAAAATCATTCAAATGCAGTATTGCGCTGCAATCCGGATGTTTTTTCAGAAACGATTTCATATCTGCAATACTGACATTCATTTTCGGATCAATATGCCAGACATGGTCCTGACCGCAGAGTGATGAAAATTCTATAAAACGCTGTTCTTCCCGGGTACGAACAAAAGTTTGATAATATATTCCCGTATGCCCTTTGGATTGTAAATATTTAATTGCATCACGCACCCCTGTACAGTAGTCATAGCGGAGCATTTTTCCGGGGCTTTCTGCAAAAGGGTGGGTATTTAAAACAATTGCAGGTTTACAGTTTTCAATGATTTCCACAGTAATATCCTGCGGCAGATAACCGCTGACGATCACTCCGTCACAGCCTCGTTCACGCAACATGCGGACATGGTGCAGCATATGCTCCGCATCCGGTGCGAAGACAACAAAAACCTGATATCCTTCCTTTTGAGCAGCATCAAATATCGCCAGCATTTCATTTTGTGTAACTTCTGTACGCAGAGCAGATGAAATATAACCGATAATTCTGCTTTTCCCGGTACGCAGACTGCGGGCGATGGCAGAGCCCTGATAATCAAAAGTTTTCAAGGCAGTGTCTATTCTCTCTTTTGTTTCAGCAGACATGCGGGCACACGGACGGCGATTGATATAATTTGAAACCAATGCAATAGAAACACCGGCCGCCTGTGCGATATCTTTTAGTGTAGCCTTTTTCATTATTTTTTTCGTTATTAAGTTTGATTTATCATAAAAAACGGGAGCAAAAATGCTCCCGTTCTACTGAACGTTGAATTATTCAAAATTCAAGGTATAAAGTTTTGCATTTTTCATATAACCGCGGATGAAGAAATCGCCTTCGGGCAGTTTATCAAAAACAGCAATATTGAGGTCATCGCCTGTGATGCTTTTACTTTCGATGACCTTGCCGTCGGCACTGCAAAGTTCCAATTTAATGAAGCCGTTTTCTGCGATTTGGGCATTGGCACTGACTTTGCCTTCGGCATTCATCAAATTGGTGGAGAAAGTACCTTCTTTATCTTTGGCGATCAAACCGAACCAGCCGTCGGCACGGTAACGGACAACACCGGAGGCATAGTAACTCTTGCGGGCATATTTTGCCATACCTTCGTAGCCGCCGACTTTATCAAAATACGGCCAGGAAACGATGTTGAGGTCTTCAAAGCGTTTGCGGAAATGTTCAGCTTTGATATCCGGGAGGTTCTGATTTCCTGTAACTCCATAGTAGAAATGGGGTTCATCTGTGCAGTAGCCTGCCTGCTGATAGTAATATTTTCCCTCTTTGATGATGTCCGGAGTAAAGAAGATATGTCCGAAAAACCATGAGTTGGGATCTTCGGTTTTGATAAAAGGCTTGCGATCTTTGAAACGATAGAAATTGATACCGTCCCGGCTGTAAGCAAGCTCAATATAAATCTGCTGGGCAGCAGCGTCAT
>JAZRBX010000156.1:0-4740 GCA_045635285.1 Victivallaceae bacterium | reverse complement strand
GTGCTGAAGATGAAAGAGATCATCGATTCCGGTATGATCGGCGAAATCCAGTGTGGTTGGTGCCGGCATTTTATCGGGTACGGCGGTGATGCTTATTTCCGTGACTGGCACTCTGAACAGAAAAACACCTGCGGTCTGCTTTTGCAGAAAGGTGCGCACGACATTGACGTAATGCATTGGCTCATGGGCAGTTATACCAAAAGAGTCGTCGGTATGGGTATGCTTTCCATTTACGATAAATGTGCCCGCCGCGATGAATCAGTGCCCGGCTGTGCCAAATGGGACAACAATCAGTATCCGCCTCTGACTCAAACCGGATTTTCTCCCATTATTGATGTGGAAGATCACAATATGATCATGATGCAGCTTGAAAACGGCGCACAGGCAACTTACATGCAGTGCCATTACAGCCCCGATTCCGAACGCAATTACACTTTTATCGGAACGAAAGGCAGAGTTGAAAATATCGGAGATTCAGGCGACTGCTACATCCACGTCTGGACACGCAGAGGTCCGAGAGAAACTCCCGATATTATTTATCACCTCAAACCCAAAACCGGAACTCACGGCGGTGCTGACCCCGATATTGTCAACGGATTCCTTGATTTTGTCAAATACGGTAAAAAGCCGAATGTTTCTCCGATTGCCGCCCGCAATTCTGTTGCAACAGGCGTTTTCGGACATGTTTCAATGCGCGGAGGAAATATGCCGCAGGATATTCCTGCCTTGCCGCAGGATGTCATTGATTACTTTGAAAACGGCCAGCAGTAACAGCATAAAAAACTGAAAATAGCAATTTTTTACATTTGCATATTTATAATTATATGCTATATTACGGTGTTCGAGCTTCCGATAATATCAATTATCGGAAGCAATATAAACAATAGATGATATAAAAACTTTGATATTAAAAAAAGTTGTAATTTATTGATAAGCATGAAGTTTTAAAATATATCGTCTTTTTAACATTTCGGGAAACATAATATCACCCCCAAAACCATAAGGAGTAAAAGTTATGAAAAACAACCTCAAACAACTTCCGATAATTGATATTACAGGAAGAAAATTCACTCTTATTGAACTGCTCGTTGTCATCGCCATCATCGCCATTCTTGCCGGTATGCTGCTCCCCGCTCTCGGCAAAGCCCGTGATCGTGCCAAAGCAACCAAATGCGTCAGCAACCTCAAACAGCTCGGCATTGCCAATGCTCTTTATGCTGATGACAATCAGGGATTTGTCGCCGCAGGCCGCTGCGATCCCAACTATAAAGATAATACCAACCGATGGCAGTTCAAACTTTCTCCCTATCTGGCAAGTACAGAGGGTGATGTCGGTGGTAACAATCTCAATAACACCATTAACAAAATGCTGTGTCCGTCAATCCCGGTATTGAACTCACAGCTGATGTTCGGCAACCATTACGGTTACAATTATTCCACATCGACTTATAAATGGGATCTCGGATACGGTGTGCAGGATTGGGGCGGTATCAACGGTCATGCAAGAACCCGCCGTCTTGCAAGCGTGGAAGATCCTGCCGGCACTATGTTTATGATTGAATGTACCAATGACTATGCTCATCCGGGATTGGTTCTGCTGGCAAATTCTCTTACCGGTTTCACTGAAAACATGTTCATCCAGAATCGTCATGCCAAAAAATGCAACATGCTGATGGTCGACGGACATGTAACTGATGATGATATGAAAGAAGCTATTGCCTCTGAAGCTGAAGCCAGAGGTTACTGGACCGTCAAAGCCGGAGACTGATAACTCTTAACATAAGGAATAAAGGGAAAAAAATGAAAAAATTTTTGCCCGTAGCACTTGCTGTAACGATGTCGGCTGTTTTTGCCGCAGAAAACCTTATCAATGTCAGCTGGGGCGACAATATTATGGTCGGAACTGGTATTTCCAAACTTGACACTCCCGAAAGAGTTGCTGAATCCGTTACTGTCTGGAATGATGTTTTTGACGGCAAAATTGTTCTGTGGCGTGCAAGTTCAGAAGTTTTGAAACGCTTCTATGAACGCCGCCCGAATAAATTTCAGTTGGAATATGATGCCAAAGTTGATTCTGTGGCAGCAATTTTCGACCCGATCAAAGTCGCCAAAGCCGCTGCCCGCAAAAAAGGTCAGAAAATTCTCCTTTATATCACTTTCCTCGATCACGGTATGCCTGAAACATATAAATACGCCGACAGTGCGAGATTTCCGTGGCAGGATAAAATGTTCATCGAAAATCCCGAATACAATGAAGTCGCTCTCAACGGCGAATATCATTACGGCGTGGCTGACCTTTCCAATGATGAATTCCGTGCCAAAATGATCAAGCGTCTGGTCGCTTTCGTCAAAGAATATGATTCCGACGGTCTGTATCTCTGCTCACGCACCCACTCCAATCCCGCCATTCACGGCGACCAGTTCGGTTTCAGCAAAAAAATCGTCGCTGAATATCAGAAACGCTACGGCATTGATATTACCAAAGATAAACGCTTCGATTACCGTTCTCCCGAATACGCCCCCAGGTCAAAAGAAGTTCAGGCATGGCGCGACCTTCGCGGTGAATATCTGGTAAAATTTGTTGCCGAACTGCGTCAGGCTCTCGGCGATAAGACTTTGATCATCGGTCTTCCCTCCGGTACTACCATGCAGGCTCCCTACGGTAATATGACTGTTGACAAAAAATCCATCATCAGTCAGGGCCTCGTTGACGGTATCGTTACCAATGTTATCAGCGGCATGGGGCTTTATCCCCTGCGTAAAACTCACCACCGTGATCTCGGCTTCCTTGAAAGTGCCGATTACAAATGGAACGTCCCGACTCCTGAACAGGAAGTTGCACTTCTCCGTTCATATACCAAGGACAAAAATTTCAAGATTTACTGGAATGCTTACAATTACGGCGGCGACAATATCAAAGGTGCAAACGGTTTGATGTTCAATGCTCCCAACTGTCAGCCGACTCCGATCATTAAGGATAACGGCGGTCTTTACAGCAAATCTTTCACTGTTGAAGGTTTCTTCAGTGTCGCACGCAATCAGGGACATTTTTCAACTTATCCCCGTCTGGTCAATAGATATTCTCATGCTTCCAACGCCACTCGCGGCTGGGAACTTCGCTGCAATCCGCAGGGACAAGTCGAATTCCGTGTTAATTTGACCGATGCCAAAAATAACCGCAACGATATTACCATCGTGTCAAAAAACAAGATCAAATACGGTCAGTTTGAACATATCGCCGCTGTCTGCGATGATGTTAATAAAGAATTGCGCATTTATATCAACGGCAACCTTGAAGCAAGCCGCAAATTTGATGGTAAATATTTCCTCCATAACAATAAAGGTGTCGATGTTGTTGTTGCCAATTATGCTCACGGTGCAGAATCACGCGTTGTTATTGATGAATTGCGTATGACCGCCAATAATACTTTCAAAGGTGTTCCCAAAGCTCCGTACACCGGCAAAGAAGCAGGAACAGTTTTCCTTTTCCACTTCGATCAGGCCAAGGAAAAAGTCAATACTCCCGCTGGTGTAAATGTCCTCTATGTTGCCAAGCCCGAATTATCACAGGGTGTCTTTGGCAAAGCCATGGATTTGACCAGAGTTGACTGATAATTAAAAAATATCAAAAACCGCCGCAGGAAAAAGTTGTTTTTTGCGGCGGTTTTTTTATTTTCCGCTTTAAAAACGATAAGCAGACGAACTTTTTTATCATAATCTGATAAATTTTTTGTATTTTTGTTTTTCAGGCTTGATTTTAGTGAAAAAGGGTATAAATTTACATGAATAATATTTTTATATTGAAATAATACAAAATAACACTTAAAGGAGTCTTGATATGAGTCTTTTTGATGAAGCCAAAAAAATCTATGCCGACCTCGGCGTCGATGTGGAAAAAGCAATGGACCGTGTTAACGGAATCGGCGTCAGTATGCATTGCTGGCAGGGCGATGATGTCAGAGGTTTTGAAAATACCGGTTCTCTCGACGGCGGTATTGCCGTTACCGGAAATTATCCCGGTGCCGCCCGCAATCCTGATGAACTCCGTGCAGATATTGCCAAAGCCTATTCCCTCATCCCCGGCAAAAAACGCTTGAATGTCCATGCCATCTATGCCGAAGATGTCAATGGCAAAAAAGCTGCACGCAATGAACTTGGTGTTGAAAATTTCCGCAACTGGATCGATTTCGCCAAAGAACAGCAAGTTGCTCTTGACTTCAATCCCTCTTACTTCTCTCATCCCATGGCTTCAGACGGTCAGACTTTGAGCCATCGTGATGCCGGTATCCGCAAGTTCTGGATCGAACACGGTATCTGCTGTCGCAAAATCGCAGAGGCTTTCGGTAAAGAATTGAATGATACATGTATCACCAACTTCTGGGTCCCCGACGGTTCCAAAGATATTCCCTTTGACCGCCTCGCCCCTCGCAAGCGTCTGGAAGAATCTCTGGATGAAATTTTCAAAGTTGAAATCGACAAACGCTATAACAAAGATGCTGTGGAATCCAAACTTTTCGGTATCGGAGCAGAGAGCTGCACCGTCGGTTCTCATGAATTTTACATGGGCTATGCAAACAGCAGAAAAGTTCTGCTCTGCCTCGATGCGGGCCATTTCCATCCCACAGAAGTTATTTCCGACAAAATTACAAGTTCTCTGCTTTTCTGCGAAGAGATTCTTCTGCACGTCAGCCGCGGTGTCCGCTGGGACAGCGACCATGTCGTTATTATGAATGATGAACT
>JAZRBX010000155.1:0-6431 GCA_045635285.1 Victivallaceae bacterium | reverse complement strand
AATATGATTAGTTGACCAGTTTTAACAGTTAACAAATTTTACGGAGAAAAATGGAAAAAATAAAAAATGATATAAAAAAACACATTTATTTGAAATTATCTGACCCTGATATGCTTTTCAGCGAGCATCAGCTGGCGGCGGATTTCGGTTTGAAACGCGGCAATGTGCGGGAAATTCTGCTCGGGTTGGAGGGCGAAGGAGTCGTTCAGCGTATGCCGCAGCGCGGATACAAATGTGTAAATTACCTCGGAACTGAGAGGGAAGTCATAAAAAAAGTCCGCTGTACCGTGGAATATCAGGCGGTCAGAATTGCTTTTGAAAAAGCACAGACGGAAGATTATGTCCGTTTGGCTCTGCTTATAGAAGATATGGAAAGAGCCTGCCTCGAAAACGATGTCGCTGAATTTGTGGAAAAAGACATGCAGTTTCATACCGCACTGGTAAATGCTTCAAATGACAATTTCCTTATTAAAATATTTTCTTTCATGTCATCCACTGTATTTCATATCAACAAAGATGCTGATCATGATATTATGATGAAAGAATCTCTCGATGACCATAAGAATATTTTTAACGGTCTTCGTCAGAAAGATTGGGAATCTGTAGAAAAAAGACTCCTCTTTCATTTGAGAGTATAAGTAATATTTTTTGATAAAATTCATATCCCTGAAAACAGAAGCATAAAAAAACAGCAAAAAAATTTTTTTTGCGTTTGACTTTTATTTTTTGCAATGCTATATTATTCCGCAAACTGGTCAACCAGTGCAACAAGTTTGTCAAGTTTGACCACAAGCTGTATTGAGAAGTAAACAGAAATATCGGAAAAAGAATAAAAAAATTCCGTTATTTCAGAAAAACTAAAAAAGGGGATAAAATGAAAAAGTCAATGAAATTCACTTTGATTGAATTGCTGGTCGTCATCGCTATCATTGCAATTCTCGCCGGTATGCTTCTGCCTGCACTCGGCAAAGCCCGCGACAGAGCACGTGCTGCTTCCTGTGTCAATCATTTGAAACAGCTCGGCGTTAATTTCGCTTTGTATGTCGACGATAATAACGGGTTCTTTCCTAATGAACGCTGGGGCAGCAAATTTTCCATGGCTGATGGCTGGCATAATAGAATCGCTCCCTATTACAATTGTGAAATTTCAGGCGATGAAGCCGATGCCGCTGCCAATGCTGCAACAGCTCTTGCCAAAGTTGTTTGTCCGTCAAAAACTGTTAACGGCTTCGTAAAAGCAGGTCTTAAACCATCTTATGCTGCAAATATTGCCACCCAGGATTACAGTTGGGATGATGACGGTTACGGTGTTTGCTCCGACTACCACAATCCCAAAGGTCCTCGCAGTCGCCGTGCTGCATCGATCGCAGATTCATCCGGTACTATGCTGCTTATTGAAGCATATCATACTTATGCTTATCCTGGTTTGGTCAGTAATAACGGCGGTGGGTTCATGTATATTGACAATCGTCACGGCAACAGACTTAATATGACTATGTGCGACGGTCATGTTACTCAGGAAGACATCATTAAATATCATGCAAATAACCAAAAAGGTTTCTGGACCGTTAAATATGACGATTGATATTAAAGTAAGTGTTTAAAATCAATACATTGCGGAGCGGAAATTTTCCGCTCCGTTATTTTTTAACAAGCAGGATGAAAATGAATTTTCAATGGATAACAAAAGGTTTTGAGGCATTCCGCCGCGGCACTTTCGGCAATGCAGGTGTGAATTTGTATGTTTCAAAAAAAGGTGTGTTGCAGAGAATTTATCAATATGACCTTAATCATAACGGATATTTTGATCTGGTATTTGCAAACTGTCAGAATCACCACGAATCGGCGGAATCTTATGTCTACAACCGTCAGGGGGACAGAATTTCTTTGCTGCCCGGGCAGGGGTCTCTGTCCGGAGTTGTAACTGATTTGAGCGGAGATGGTTATCAGGATATTGTGATTGCAGGTTACTATGATATGGCGGCTCCTTTTGCGACCAGTGATATTTATTTCGGAAGCAGTGAGCCTTATTCAGAGAAACGCCATATCAAAATTCCGACTCCTTACGCAGAATCAAGCTGTGCAGGCGATTTCAAAGGCAGCGGCAAAAAAGCTCTCGCTTTCGCTATGCCCTGCTATAATACCGTCAGAATTTTTTATCAGGAAGGAGAACTCGGACTGCATTGGAGAAATTATGTCGATTTGCCCATTCATGCCAATTTGATCTCTTCAATCGACCTTGACAATGACGGCTGTGATGAAATTATCGCAAATGACAAAGATTCAACCGAAATAAGAATTTACTGGGGCGACAAAGACGGCATAGATGCAAATAATTTCTCCGTGATTCCCGCTCTTCCCCCCGAAGAAATCGTTGAACAGGAAAAAGCCAATACCATTGAAAGTAATATCGAAAAACGCTGGACTCCCGTCCGTTATGTCAAAGCTGTCAGAATCAACGGCGTGCCGTGTCTTGTCTATTCATCGGGTAAAAAAATCCTTTTTTATACCGCTGATAAAGAACGCAATCTGAAACTTCATCTGGAAATTGAAGTGCCATTTGCAATGTCTGTCGCTGTCGGCGATTTGAATAATGACGGTTATGATGACATTGCCGTTGCCTGCCACGAACACAATGAAGAAGCAGGTTTCCATACCAGTTTTATTTTTACCGGTGGGAAAGACGGTTTCGACAGCCGCAGATTTTTCCAAGTAAAAACACAGTATGCCAATGATGTTGAGATTTTCCATTGGCAGGACGGCAGAAGTGAAGTTATTTTCGGTCAGGGAACACTTTTTAACAGCAATACCAACAACACCTGTTCGTACTATTATGACGGTGAAAAATTTGTCGCAGGCAACTGCATTTTTGAAGGCGAGGATGTCCGTCAGATACTCCGTGTCGCCAATCCCGGCAGAGAAGAAGAGATTCTGCTTGTAAACCATTACGCACGCAGTGCCGTAGGTTATGACAAAACTTTTGTTTACTGGGGTGATGAAAACGGTTATTGCCCCGAACACCGCTGGGACATCCCCTGCTGGTGTGCCGTTGACTCCATCTATGCCGACTTCAATGACGACGGCTGGGCGGAGGTTCTGGTCTGCAACAACTCCGAAAACTCCATGCACCTCGACCCCGGATGTCATTTGAGTTACTTTGATGCAAACGGTTACACCGGAAAAACCGAAATTCTCCCGACCAAAGTCGCATGGGGCGGTTTTGCCGCCGATATTGACGGCGACGGCTATCTGGATATTGTCATTGTTGATGATACATGGAGCGATATTACGATTTTTTACGGCAGTGAAAACGGTTTTACCAGATCGGAAAAACTCAATCTTGATCTGAAAATGGGAGGACGCTGGATCATTGGTGCTGATTTGAACAAAAACGGCTACATCGATATTATCGTGCCTTTGATCAACAAAAATTATACCTTGATCCTGCACGGCGGCCCCGACGGTTACAGTTTGAAAAATTCTTCCAAACTGTCAATGCACAAAGGCGGTGCTGTCCGTGTCGCAGATTTGACCGGTAACGGCTATCCCGATATTATTATCGGTACTCATATCGACACTCCGCAAAATGGTGAACTTCTGCCGCATGAGCCGCATTCTTCACATATTTATATTTACTGGAACGGACCGGAGGGGTTGAGCGAATTCAATCGCACCATGCTCCCTGCCGCCGCGGCGAACTCAATAGTTGTTGCCGACTTCAACAACGACGGATTTCTCGATATTTTCGTCGGCAATTATCACAACGGCAAAGAACGCGACATCAATTCCATTATTTATTGGAATCGCAACGGCAGTTTCAGAGAACTTGACCGTCAGCTGCTCTATACTCATTCCGCATGCGGCTGTCTGGCAGCAGACTTCAATGATGACGGTTATGTGGATCTGGCAGTTGCCAATCACAAAATCGACGGCGATCACCATGGCTATTCAACTGTCTGGTGGAATGGAGAAAAAGGTTTTAACCCTGAAAGAGTTACCGATCTTCCGACCGAAGGCCCGCACGGCATGACCGCACTTGAACCCGGCAATATCCTCGACAGAGGTCCCGAAGAATATTACGAATCTGAAATATGGCAGGTTCCGGAAAATTCAAAAATCACTTCAATAGATATTGAGGGCGAAATTCCCGATAACTGCTGGGTCAGATCTTGGGTGAAAACTGCCGCGGACAAAAACGCTTTGGCTCAGGCTCAATGGCAGGAAGTCAACGGAGTCAATGTCAATAAAGGCGATTTTGTTCAGTACCGACTGGCGTTGGGGGCAAAAAATTCACTCCGTACTCCGAGAATAACCGGTGTTTCAGTAAACTTTGAATCCTGAAATTTATCATAAACACCCTGTTTCTGATTATCGGGAGTTTGCGGAAAAAAGAAGATAACGGACGGGGGGATGTAAGCAATCCCCCCGTAAAAATATACAATAATTATTCTGTCCTATCAGAAATACAGTTTTTAAATCAAATTTATTTATCCATGTTCGGCAGATATTGATAATCTGCAAAACATGCTTCAACGATTTCGGCGAGCGGCATTTCCGCCATACCGATGCAGTTATCGGCACAGCTGTAATAAATCCTGACGATATCGTTTTCAAGAATTGCGTTGCAGGTGAAAACTACATTATTCACTCTGCCGCTGCGTTCGTACGGCATTTCAGGAAAAAGGAGCGGAGCTTTGGTTCTGGCAATAACTTTCCACGGTTCTTTGTAATCCAGAATTGCCGCACTGAGTGAATAAATCGAACCGCAACATGAATCAACAACTCCGTGATAAATTTCAAGCCATCCTTCTTTGATTTTCAAAGGCGGTGCTCCGGTTCCGAGTTTCATTCCATCCCAATGAGTTGCTCGCGGCATTAATGACTCACGGTTTTTGCCCCAGAAAATAAGATCGGGAGAGAATGAAAGTTCCATGGCACATGCGGAATGTTCATCCCCCGCAAAAGGTCGATTGAAACAGCAGTACAACCCGTTGATTTTTTCGGGGAACAATGCTCCGTTACGGTTGTTGACATGCGACATCAATGAAACATGCTCAAATTTTTCAAAATCTTTGGTTTTGACAATAGCCAAACGTGTTCCCCGATCTTTATTGTGGCTGTTATATACGATGAAATAATCTTCTCCGATTTGAGTGATTCGGGGATCGTACATACCGTTTTCGATCCATCCGTCGCCGCAATCGGGCCATTTGACAGGTTTTGCGTCAAATTTGAAATCGACTCCGTTTTTGCTTCTGGCGATCCAGAAAATAATTCCGCCCTCACGGTGGAAAATGTCAACGATCAAAATATATTCATCTTTGAATTTGGCTGCACCCGGATTTAAAATGTAGTATGCAGCCTGCTGCGGAACATCACTTACTTCCAAGATCGGATTTTTTTCATATCGCTTAAAACTGTAATTCTTCATATTTTCATTTCTTTCATTCAGTAAAATCTATGGTGTAGAGTTTTGCATTTTTCATATTTATTTTGATTTTGAACGATTTTTCCGGCAGATTGTCAAATACAGGCAATGCAAGTTCATCAACTCCTGATATGCGTTTTTGGTAATCAGGAAGAAGTTTTCCTGTTTCATCGGTAAGACTGATTTCAATATAACCATCGGAAGCAATGGCGGCATTGATTTGCAATTTGCCTTTTGCTTTGAGCGTATGGGTCAGGAAAGATCCTTCCTGTTCTGCGGCGGAGGCGGCAAAAAGTCCGTCTTTGCGCCAGCTCATGATACCGACATTGATTTTTGAATCACGAATATCTGCCGCGAGATCATCGTAATTTTTGTATTGTTTGAAAAGCGGCCAGTCTTTAATTCCGCGATGTTCCATGAATTTTTTTACTGCTGCGCCGGAGGTTTTTTTATAATTGTCGAGCCACATCATTTCAGAGCATATATGATAAGCACTTGCTGTCCAGCAGAGCAGCTGATAAATTTTGCCGTTTGCTTCAACGGCAAAGGGACTGGCACTGATATATCCGGCGGTCCAGCTGCCTTTCGGGCCGTTGTCCAGAAGCGGCTGCATACCGGGAAAGCGTTTCCATTTTGCTCCGTCCCAGCTGTATGCAATTTCCTGGAAAATGCGTTGTTCCGAAGCAAGGTAACGCATCAAAAGTGCAATACGCAATCCGTTACCCTGACGATGACGGATGATATTTGCTCCGTAATGCTGTGTGCCGGGCGGATCGTTTTCATCAGGCATTGCCATATATGAACGGCTGAAATTTATACCGTCAGAAGTTTTTATGACCGACAAAATGCGAATGCCGTTGGGGAGGAGATCATATTTGACATTGTACGGCGGATATCGCCGCAGAACGGTGCAGGCGACAAAATAGAGAGTTTTGCCGTCATCTGAAACCCATTGCCCTGCAAAATTGTCGTTGCTGTCATCAGGATTTTCAAATTCTCCGTT
>JAZRBX010000154.1:0-8668 GCA_045635285.1 Victivallaceae bacterium | reverse complement strand
TTCTTCAAAATGCGGGCAAATTGGTCGGTGCATGATGTGGGCTTGAATCCGCAGCAGATACCGTCAAATTTTTTGATTGCCTCATCGACGGGCATATTTTCGCAAAGGATACCGATAGCTTTAAGGTTGCCGGGACAGCCGCCTTTGAATTTCAGATTGTGAATGCAGTTATTTTCGTCAATATCAAAATCAATGAGCTGACTGCATACCATATTTGTTTCACAAGAATAATGTTTCATTTTTTCTCCTTATAAACAGCTTTCAATAGCAGGAGTCAAAGCTCTTGCCATAAGTTCCGCACCGGCGATACCGGGGTGTACTCCGTCAGCGAGATAGTAACGGTTTTCACGATTTTTGACGGCGTCATTAAAAAGTTTCTGATACGGGATGAACAAAGTTTTATGTTTTACAGCAAGTTTTTCAGTAATTTTGCCGAGGACCTGGACATCATTGTAAAAATCTTCAGTAACCAGATTTGTGTGCAGACAGAAAGGCTGACCGATGATGATTTTTGTTTCAGGCAGAACTTTTCCGGTCCAATCAAGCAGCATATCATAAACTTGCTCAAAGCGTTCAGGTTCAACGCCGTTTTTGTCCGAATATTCATGCCAGACATCATTGACACCGATGAGGATGCTGATGATGTCGGGTCTGAAATTGAGAGCATCGACTTTCCAGCGTGCATAAAGATCGACAACTCTGTTGCCGCTGATTCCGCGGTTGATGACCTGCAAATATTCCTGCGGATGATCGAGCAGCAATCTTGCGGCGGTCATAGCGACATAACCTGTTCCGAACCATGAAGTCGGGAAAATATTTTCTACGGGCGTACTTTCACGGTTGCGGTTTGCGTCAGTGATGGAATCGCCCTGAAAAAGAATTGTTTTCATAATTTTTCCTTTCTGATTTTTCATTAAATTAGCATATTTTTCGCATAAATCAATGATTTTTGAAAAAAATATGACTTTTTTCACGAAAAACACTTGAATTTTATCTAATAAAGATTATACTAATATTAATAAGAAAAAAATCACAGTAAAAAAGGAGGCATTATGAAAAGTCTTACCGAAAAACAGAAAAATATGCTGGATTTCATCGAAAATTTTCAGGAGCGTGAAGGCATGGCCCCGACCGTTGCAGAAATTTCCGAATATTTCGGAATCAAAAGCTCAACCGCTTTCGCCCACTTGAAAGCACTGGAACGCAAAAAAGAACTGTCACGCTCCTCCAAAGCACGCAGTATAAACCTTTCCCGCCGCAACGAACCTATATCTCTCTTTTCCGGAGCATTGATAATCCCCCTCCTCGGCAGGGTCAATGCCGGTATGCCGACCGAAAACAGCGAGTACAAAGAGGGCGATATTTGCATCGACAAAAGCATGCTCCGCAACGCCGATGCCGACAGTTTGTTTGCATTGAAGATCAACGGAGAAAGTATGCGTGATCTCGGCATGTTCGACGGAGATATAATCATCGTTGAAAAATGCACAAATGTCAGAGGCGGCGATATTGTCGTGGCTCTGGTGAACAACGAGGTTACGGTCAAAACTTTCTACCGGAAAAATAATATTATCGAACTTCACCCTGCCAATCCTGACTTCAAAGTGCAGAAATATCCTGCCAATGAAGTAGCGATCCAGGGCAGAGTCGTTCTCCTTCAGCGTCAGTTCTGATAAAATAACGCTATGTTCCCAATATGGGGAGATATCTGTATCTTGTGTTTTTTTCAGGGGCTTACGCCGCCCGGCGTTCCACCCGCCTCTTTTTTACGCTGACGCGTTTCTCCGCCTGCCTTGTCACGGCGTAGCGTAGCGAAGACGGAAACCGGCGCCGGGTACGACCCAGAGCGATGTTACGCTGGCGCGTGAGTGTCAGCGGCTGGGTGCGTCAGGCTGTTTTTCGGCGAAATTTTCGTTTCGTCCTCCCGCATATAAAAGCGGGTGGAACGCCGGAATGACGAAACAAATCTTTCGCCGGACTTCGCCATAATTGGGGTATTGCCGTGTTTTGCGTAAGCAAAACACTATACCCCAAACCCCTCAATTTTTTCTCAAAAAATTAATTTCATTATCTCCCCCAAAGGGAATAGAGCGTTTTCAGTATATACAAAAAATCTGTTGTAAAACTGATACGGCATATATCTTAAAAGCGGATACGACTTGAAGGATATGCTGTTGTGAAGAGTTGAACGACAGCTTTTTATTTTTCAGGAGGGATATTTCCCTCCTGAATGTATAAGTTGTTATTTTTTCACAAAATGCAATGTGTAAAGTTCAGACCCTGCTTTCGGGAGCAGACGGATTTTGAAAGTTCCGTCAGGAAGAAGGCTTGAACTGTTTGACCATGTAATAACTTGTGCAGTTTCATCGCCATTGAAGTTTGCATCGGCAATAACTTTGTCATCGGCATTGAGGAGTTCGATTTTGAATTCTCCTTTGGCATTGATGAGCATTTCGCAGTTTGCGGCTTCAAATGTACGGCTGACAAGTTCGGCATTATTTTTTGCTTTGACGGCGATGAATCCGTCTTTGCGGAATCGAGCGATACCGACGGTATTGTTTTTGGTTTTACGCATGGATTCAGCCATTGCCTCCCATGAGTTGCCCATTTCTTTAAAATACTTCCAGTTTTCCACGAGGCCCTGTGATTCAAAGCGGCGGCGGAGTATCTGCGGAAAATCAGGGCTGTCGGTTTTTGCAAAATAGTAATGGTGCGGACGGCTCCAGCATGCACCGAGCGGCAGGAAATATTCTCCGTTATGTTCAAACGGCATCGGATGAGATTCAATGAAAATCATACCCCAGAGCCAAGTATTGATCGGAGTATTTTTTACCCACGGAGTGTGGTTTTCCAGTCTGTTCCAGTTCAAACCATCGCGGCTGTAACAGATTTCAGGATAAATCTGCTGATCAAAACATGGATAAGCCGCAAGGAAGCCGATATAGAAATTTTTGTCTATACGGTGAACAGCATAGGCATAATGCTGCATGCCGATCGGATCTTTTTCATCGGGGGGGCAGAAATATTTGTATTTCCAGTTGATACCGTCATTGGTATAAAAAATACGCATGATACGGTAGGCTTCGGGGATATTGTCATATTCAACAGAGAAAGGAGCAAAAGTGCGGAGGCGTCCGGCTTTGCCGACAAACATGGTTTTGCCGTCATCGGAAAGATATTGATTGCCGAAGTTGTCATTGCAGTCGATATCGTTTTCAAGATCGTCTTCGTTGTAGTCAAATCTCTCCACATAGAGCGGAGTTTTGGTCAGAAGAAGCCATTCGCCGTTGCGTTCGATAAGCGGATAAGTGGTCCAGGGTTTGAGGTTGTGTTTTTTGAGGTTGCCGATCGTAGGCGGGAACCATTGGACACGAACTTCCTGCAAATCGAAACTGCCGTCTTTTGCTGCGTCATAGAAGCGGATTTTCGCATCTTTAAAAGGAGTTTTGATTCCCCAGCGGGGGACGGCGGCAGCAGGAAGCGGAGCGTAGTGAGATTGCATAAGTTTGACAGGTTCTCCGGTCGGAGTTTTGTCGGAGATCTGCCAATTTTTCAAATCTTTGCTGTAAGAGTAAAAGATGTGATTTTTCCCGTCATTGCCTTTTTCATACCAGCGGTGTATGAAATTTCCTTCGCTGTCGCGTGAAATGGCATAACTGCCCCTGCCGTCCTGTCTGCCGTCGCCGAAGCCCATGCGTTTGCTTGTTTCGATGGATTCGGCTTCGGGGATGATATTTTCGACATTGGAGCGTTTGGCAAAATGGAAATCATCGATTGGGAAAACCCGCATATTTGCGACATTAATGACGCCCTGCGGCGGAGCGACTTTGTCCAAGCGGTCGATGCGGAGCATGCGGCGGACGACGCCTTTGAAGGGAGAATTTTTGTCCCTGGCAGAAATGGAAACGATGTATCTGCCGTCGGGGATATTGGTGATAGGAATATTTATAAATTGTTTGCCGTTAACGATATTGATGATTTTTGAGAATATGTTTTTTTGACTTTTTTCTTCAATAATTTTTAAATCTGCTTCAAGTTTTCCGAGTTTGGCATCGAGGAAAAGTTTTGCATCTGATTGATCGCGGTAGACACGGAGATTGAAATCTCCATTGAGGACAGAACGCAGACGCACTGCCTGATCATTGGAGCGTTTGGAACTGTAAACTTCAATGGAGCGGATGAAAGAGTTTCGCTGTGCTTCGGGGGTGATTTTGGGTGATGAAGCGGAGCGGCCGGTTGCTCCTGATTTCAAAATGGTAATGCGGATTTTTTCTGCTTTGATCGGTTTGAAAGAGTGTTCAAAACAGTATTCGTCATGATTTGAAGCACCGCTTGCTTTGTAAGACGGTTGATTTTTAACTTCAACGACGGGGTGATAATAGCCGTTATTGTAGCGTTCGATTTTGTAATCGGCAATACCGCATTCCCCGGAGGGGTAGGGAGTGTATTTCAAGTTTCCGGGATAAATACGGATGAGGTTGATCTGTTCAGGCTGGGCAAAAGTAATGACGATACTTGACGGAGTTCCTTTGAAAATTGCGGCTGCTTGATCAGCGTGTGAGCCTTGGAGGAGTGTATTGACTTTTTCGACAGTTCCGTCGGCGTGAGTGATCTCGGCGGTCGCACCGTAGAGGTCGGAGGCGACATTTTTGCGGTTGGTGATTTTTTTCGGAGCGGCAGCAAACGAACTGAAACAGCATCCTGCCAGCATCCAAATTACAAAAGTTTTAAAAAAATTCATAATAAATTCCTATAATACATATTGATTTTTTCAAAAAAATACATAGTGGGTCTTTTGATAATGATTCTCAAAATCGAGAATCATTACCGATAGTTTTGCTGATTATTTTTTGACGATTTTCACATCGTCGACATAGAGTACGCTGCCGTCGGGGGAAACGTTGTGGCGGAATTCGACAAAGACGACTTTTTCAATGGGAGCATCAAGGTTAATTTCGCCGACTTTTTCTTCTTTGTCATTGAGAACGACATAATAGGAAATATTTTTAGCGGCTTTGTCATATTTCATTTTGCAGAGTACCCATTCATCGAATGGGAATTTGATGCCGGAGCGTTTCCATTTGCCTGCTTTGAAATCGAGGTAGGCAAGGTTGTTGTTATTGTCGAAAGAACCGAAAGAAAGATTGCGTTCTTTTTTGCCGTTTGTTTCAGTGACTAAACCGACAGTGAAGCGTGCTTTCTGCGGAGTATTCATATAGAATTCAAATTCAAAACTGTCGGAAAGAGGAGTCGGCAGAACTACGAAAGCAAAATATGGAGTCGGTTTTTTGGCAATGTATTTCAGACAGTATTCACCGGATGCAGCCTGTTCATTGGTAATACTGACGACTTTTTCTGCTTTAAAAAGTCCCCACTGACCGGTTTGAGCATTTCTGGCGGTATAGCCTGAAGGAGATACTTTCTCAAAAAATGCGGGATTTTCAAAATCCTGTGAGATAAAGACATTTTCGACGGCTTCTTCGGCGAACAAAGCAGAAGAAGCGACTGCGGCACAAATTGTAAAAAGTTTAAAAAGTTTCATTTTGTTTTTCCTTATAAAGGTTACGGGTTATTTTTTTTGCATTTTTGCACGGCGTTCTTCGATATGTTTTCTCTGAATTTCCGAGGCGTCCTGAATTTCGGATTTTGCCTTATTGTTTATATTGTTTCTGATCCAGTTTGAGATGGTTTCATCGGGGATGTATCCGTACTGTGAATGAATATCAAAGGGGGCGTTCCATGCGACACCGAGGAGGAAAAGTTTTTCTCTGGCGGTGCGTTCGGGAGGGATATTGACGAGAACTTTGGTAAATCCGTCTTCGACCCATGTTTCATAACCATCCTCAATACCGGGGGTGACAATTTTGCCGTTGAGGTTGATTTCGAGAATTTCGGCATTGGCAACGGGGATATTGTAAAGGATACCGAGACCTGAACCGATTTCAGGTTCGACGGCATCTGCGGGAGGCATACCTTTTTCAAACATGATTTTTCTGACATTCGGCGGTGCGAAAGAGAGAAATTTTTTCAAACCTTCGTGGTCGATATAGGAATAATTTTCGCTGTTTTTCAGAATATCTGTGAACATTGCCTGACCCCAGCGTCCGCTGTCGGCAGTGCCGAGCAGAGTTGTAAGACCTTCTTTGCCGTAAGCGATCATTGAAACGGAGAAGTTGCCGGAATTGGGATAAGATGAACCGACTGCAAAAAAGTCCTGTTTCTGCCAGAGATTTACACGGCTTTCGCGGCGTTCTGCTTTGGTTTTGCCGTATGATACCAAACTGGTATTGATACCGCCCTTGATGACATTGACTTTGAAATCGTTTATGCGGTGTTTTGAAAAACCTTTGTTCGCCTCTTCGAGAAGAGCTTTCAGAGGTTCAGTAACCGAGAATGTCCATGTCGATTCGATGAGGCTGAGCATGGTGTGATTACGGATGTAAGTGTAAGTTGCACCGTAGTAATACGGCTGACCCATATCAAAAAATGATTGATAATGTTTCTCCATGGCAGGTCCCCAGATCAGACGCTCGCCGTCTTCCATGCAGCTGGCACCGAATCCGGCTTTGGGAGCGGAGGCAAGGAGTGCCTGATAAAGTTTTCCGTCCCACGGGCCGATTGATGAGTTGCTGCCTGCTCTGCCGACGGTCATCGGCTGGATGTAAGCATTGAAATGCAGTCCTGTACCGTGAACATCCATGTGGAAATCGGGTTTGTATTTGTCAGCAATACGCTGAAAAGCGATATATTCCGGACCGTCTTCGGGGACTTTGGGAGCGAGAGTTTTGAGATCAACTCTATTGCCTCTGCCGATTGAATAGGGGTCGAAGCGGCGTGAGTTCCAGAGGGCTTCATCGAGGAAGAAGCCTTCGGGATTGACCATCGGCATAACGAGGATGATGTTTTTTTTGAGTGAAGTTTTGGCGAGGTCGCTGTTTCCGGCCATGATTTTGAGAAATTCCATAAGTCCGGCAGTGCCTGTGCGTTCCGCACCCGAATGCAGAGCGGTGATGAGGATAATATTTTTGTCATCATCGGGGACATTGGAATCGGTCAGTTTGCAGAGATAAACCGGCAGTCCTTTGGGGGATTTGGCAACCATCTCCAACTTGAAAATATCAGGAAAATTCTGTGCGTAATAGTACAAAGTTCCGATGTAAGTTTCAAGAGAAAGTCTTTTCGGCGGAGTTTTCCACGGAGTATCCATTTTTTCAATGGAAGCGGAGAGGGAGAAACCAGTCATCGTCGCCGCCAATATCAAAAATTTAAAAAGTTTCATTTTGATATTTCCTTGTAATTATAAAAAACCGCCGCCATGCGGCGGTATGAATTCTTTTTTACACGAATTAATTATCGGCAATTTGGGTGTAATTATGGTCATAAACATGCCCTCCATCACTGGTATGGGCTGCGTTAGTTCCTCCCCAAAGAACAGAGTTCGGAGTATTTTGATCTCCGGTGCGGAGTTCTTTTGCATTAATGGCTTCTGCGTGTCCGTCAGCGAGTACAGCATTAACCTTCTGCTGATGTCCGGCATAAACTGCAGCATATGATGCATTTGCAGAGGCTTCGCATTTCATAGAGCCTTGATTTCCACCGGCATCAATACTCACAGAATCAAAAATAAGCATGATTCTGCTTGGGGTTTTGGGCCACCAAGAGGCAAGAGTATAAATTTTTTCTGCTTTTGTTACAGTATTAGTGGTACCTTTGATTGTGCGGACGCCGGAACCGTAAGTATAATTTCTGTGAACATAACTGTTTGCATAGTTTGCATGTTTTGACAAATTGGGACATATCCAGCGTTTTGTTCCTGCAATATGGTCTTCGCGGGAATTTGCCATTTCAGCCAATCCTGCACGAACAAGGTGGGTGGACCAAGCGGAGATCCCACCGTCATTAGCTTGCACATGATTAGGGATGATATAACCATCATTGTCATCAGTGTAAATATTGCATAAAACACCGATTTGTTTTAAGTTGCTCAGGCAGTTGATAGCTCTGGCGCGTTCACGGGCTTTGCCGAGGGCGGGGAGCAGCATGCCGGCGAGAATGGCGATGATGGCAATTACGACCAGCAGCTCGATCAGGGTGAATTGGAATTGTTTTTTCATAATGTTCTCCTTTTGGTTGAAGAGGTGGTTTATTATTCAAAAAAAGTTGAAAACTTCATTTGTTTTTGATTTTTAATGTGATGATTTCTCCTGCTTTGCCCGGCACGACGGCACGGTCATCGGCAATTTCAACTGCTTCATTTCTGTTTTCGAGCAAGTCGGTTTTGCAGATTTTTCTGTTTCCGTCAGTTTGAACAGAGAATGAAATAGCTTCTTCCTGCGGATTCCATACACGCAGAATGACATCATCGGCTTTTTCCGCAAGTTTCACTGAAGAGTGGAGCAGCGGCGAATCGGTAAGATCAATGAAACTTACTTCATGCGGCAGTGAAATACCGGCATTGAGATCGGGCAGTTTGAAAATTTCAGAAACATCACTGTCCTGAACACACGGTCTGCCGCCGGAGAATTTATCCGCAGTTGAATGATCCGCATAACTCATGATACCTGCGGCAAAAACTTGTGCCATACGCATTTCATTGCAATGTTTTTCATTGTATTTGCAGGGCATAATCGCAAAACGGCAGCTGAAATCGCCCTGTACCTGTTTTTCG
>JAZRBX010000153.1:0-1539 GCA_045635285.1 Victivallaceae bacterium | reverse complement strand
CACGGCACTCCGCAGCATAAACCCTGCAATATCTCTTTCGGCGATGGTTCTTCCGCAATTGAGGGTGAGGTAATGTTGATGTATGTCAAGTTCGCTTTTGACAAAAAATATGTCCCCAATCAGAAATAATCATAATTATTGTTATTTTCATTTGCTTTTGATTTTTCATGTGCTATCTTAAGAGAGTATGATTTATATCAAGTGCTTCCGATAACATTGATTATCGGAAGCAAAAAATGAATAAGGATTTTAAAGAGTTTAAGAAAGTATGTTTTGAACTTGAAATACAGGATTTATAAAGTACCGCGAACTCTTTTAAAAAAAAGAAAAATAACACCATTAAACACAAGGAGGAAATATGAAAAATAACTTTAAACAACTTCCGATAATCAATATTGCAGGAAGCAAATTCACTCTTATTGAATTGCTTGTCGTAATCGCCATCATCGCCATTCTTGCAGGTATGCTGCTTCCCGCTCTCGGCAAAGCCCGTGATCGTGCCAGATCTGCAAATTGTATCAGCAACCTCAAACAGTGTGCCACCGCAGGAATCATGTATTCCAATGACAATAACGATCTTATGGTGCTTATCGGTGAATATTTTTATTCTCCCGTTATCGGCGCAAGTTCAAGTTACTGGGCTGCAGTTCTGACCCGCAGCGGTTATCTCGGTGTCAATGAACCTGCAACTTATTGCCCCACTACCAAACCTGTCAATGATCCTTTCACTTCTGCGTTGAAGTTCACTTATTCCACCTGTATTATTGAGCGGAGCGTAACCGGTTGGACAAACAGAAGTCCCTATGCTCCGCAGGTTTTTGTCGCAGGTCCCGTTACCGCCTCACAGGATTGTGATGCTAATAAAACCTGTCAGGAACAGTATATTGCTGTAAACAAAGTTCAATCTGCAAGTACTGTTTATTACAATACTGACTCCGGTAATACAGAGAAAGACAACGACAAATACAAATGGACAACCGCAGGTCTGGCATACAATATTTGGGGATGGACTCAAACTATTGTCGCCCGTCACAGTGACAGAGTCAATATGAACTTTGTTGACGGTCATGCAGGTGCTTACAAAGGTGAAGAAATTGCAGCTTTGATGAAAGACAATCCTGATTATTACGATTCATCTGTTTATATTTGCGACAGCAAAGGTCTTCGTGAATGTAAGTAATCATTTATCTGATTTGGAAACGGCGGATTTTTTTCGCCGTTTTTTTTGTGTAAAAATGCGAAAACCTGCTTGATTTTTATGATTGAAGATTTATTTTATAGAAAATCTTTACTATATGAACAAGGAGAAGAAAATGTTTTTATTTGATGAATACAGCCGTTTTGAATTCGGCGATATGACCGCAGTTTATTTTCTCAAAAATAAACAGATGATGTTTACTGTTGTCCCGACTGATATGGTTGATTCTGTGCCGGACCACAGAACTGATATTTGCGATACTATTGCTCAAAAAAGTTTTGCCGCTGCAAACAATGCAAAACCGCAGGCGGCACTTTTTGACAATATGCTTCAAGTTCATT
>JAZRBX010000152.1:0-4753 GCA_045635285.1 Victivallaceae bacterium | reverse complement strand
GACCGCTGAATATTCAAGTTCCCTGTCGCAGACAAAAGCAACGTCACGGCTGGTTGCCGGATACATGCTGAACGGCTTGTAGAGCAGCTTGCCCTGGGTGCCGTTAAGTACAGCTTCAACTTCAAGGACTGCGGCATACATCTTTTTAGTGGTTTTGAAGCCTTTGGTCAAATCGTGTGCGATTTCACCGAGGTATCCTGCACATTTGCCGTTGATGACGACTCTGGCACAGACACCGTTAACAAATCTGGCATCTTCTGCCGCTTCAAAACGGTAATTTACGATGCGGCGTTTATTGAAAAGTGCTTCCAATGTACCTTTAAGGTCATAGAAATCAATATCTTCTGCAAGTGCACTGCTGAAAAGTTCAGGATGACGGGAGCCTGTCATCATTACACAAATTTCAACTCTTTCTTCGGGATAGAGTTTCGGATTGGCACAGAAAACTCTGCCCTGTTCAAAAAGACGCAGATTCAAGTTGCGGCGGGCAATATTGCGTTCCAGAGTATTGAGCATTTCACCGAAAAGCGACGGACGCAGACAACGCAGATCCAAGCTCAACGGATTATCCAGAATCATTACATCCTCAATTTTGAAACGGCGGTCAGACAGAGCGGTTTTGTCGCTGACGGTACTGTAATGATAACATTCAAAAAGTCCGAGCCCGATCAAATCTTCACGCAAAATCTGATACTTCAAATAAGCATCATTGCGAAGCGGTGCGACAGATTTGGAACTGACGGGAATCAGAGGAATACCGGCAAGTCCGTGAATACGGGCAACCTCTTCTGCAAGGTCGGCTTCATTGGTGAGATCAAGACGGAACAAAGGAGCTGTAACAACACAGCCTTCAGCTGTTTCACCACTGACTTTAAGCTGAAGTTTGCGGAAAATAGCACTGATTTCATCTCCGCTCAATGCAAGTCCGAGAAGTTTGTTTATTCTGTCATAACGGCAGGGAATGACTTTCTCCGCCGGACGCGGAACGGAAACATCTATAAGAGGTGTTACAAGTTCACCTCCGGCAAGTTCGAGAATCAGCTGGGCACAGCGGCGTGAAGCAAGTTCTGCCATATCAAAATCAACACCGCGTTCATAACGGTAACTTGAATCGGTGGAAACACCGAGTTCACGGCTGCTGCTGCGGATGTTGGATGAGAAAAATACAGCACTTTCAATCAGACAGTTGACGGTAGTTTCAGTAACTCCGCTCTCTTCACCGCCCATGATACCTGCAAGCACGACCGGTTTCTCTGCATCGGCAATCACCAGATGGCGTTCAGCAAGTTCAACTACTTTGCCATCAAGAAGTTCCAGTTTTTCACCGTCTTTGGCACGACGGATGACCACACGCTTTTCAGTGAGTTTGTCAAGGTCGAAAACATGCAAAGGCTGGCCAAGTTCCATAAGAACATAATTACTGATGTCAACGATATTGTTGATGGGACGCAGACCGATGGCAGTCAATTTGTCCTGCAGCCACTTGGGAGAAGGACCTACTTTGACATTTTCAATAACTCTGGCAGTATAGCGGGGGCAGAGTTCATTGTCCATGACAGTAACGAGATTTTTGTATTTGTCAGGCAGTGAAGCAACTTCGGGAACGGAGATTTCGGGAAGTTTGGCCTGTGTATCAAGCAGACATGCCACATCACGGGCGATACCGTAATGAGAAAGCCAGTCGGCACGGTTGGGAGTAACTTCAACAGTAATGCAGCTGTCGGCACCGAGCAGATCATTGAGCGGAGTTCCGGGAACAACATCAGCGTCAAGTTCCATCAAGCCTGAATGATCATCATTCAAACCGAGTTCTTTGCCGCTGCACATCATGCCGAAAGATTCAACACCGCGAAGTTTTGCTTTTTTGATAACAAATTCGCCATCGCCGTCTTTAAAAACTGTACCGACTGTGGCAAGCGGAACGATTTTACCGGCGTCGCAGTTGGGAGCGCCGCAAACGATCTGTATCTCTTCACTGCCGTTGAAAACTTTGCAGACAGAGAGAGCATCGGCGTTTGGATGAGGATTGCGTTCAAGGATTTTGGCAGCGATGATACCTTTCGGCACGACTTCGGATGATTCGACTTCCTCGACTTCGATACCGGCGCAGGTAAGTTTATCGCAAAGCTGTTCGAGAGAACAGTCAATGTCAACATATTGGGTAAGGAAATTTTTTGATATTTTCATTTTTTCACCTGTCTTCAGAATTGTTGGAGGAAACGGACATCATTTTCATAGAGATAGCGGATGTCGCCGATACGGTAACGGAGCATTGCCAGACGCTCAATACCAAGTCCGAAAGCAAAACCGCTCCAGATTTCAGGATCATAACCTACATTGCGGAGAACGTTGGGATCGACCATACCCGCACCTGCGATTTCAATATAACCTGAATTTTTGCAGACGGGACAGCCTTTACCGCCGCACATGATACAGGAGAAGTCATATTCAACGCTGGGTTCGGTAAAGGGGAAAAAGTGCGGACGCAGACGGATATTGATTTTTTCTCCGAAAACTTCCCATGCAAAATTCTGCAGAATACTCTTCAAATCGGCAAGCGAAACATTTTTGTCGATATAAAGCCCCTCGATCTGATGAAAGTTCATACCGTGTGTGGCATCGGGAGTATCACGACGGAAGCATCTGCCGGGAGCAACGATGCGGACCGGCGGTTCCTGACTTTCCATGACACGGATCTGAACAGGACTTGTCTGTGAACGCAGCAGTCTGCCGTCAGCAAAATAAAATGTATCGCCTCTGTCGCGGGAGGGATGGTCCATGGGAGTATTGAGTGCATCAAAGTTATGATAAACATCTTCGATCTCCGGACCTTCTGCAACGATGAAACCCATTCTGCGGAAAGTATTTACACATTCGTCGATCATAATTGAGATCGGATGTTTATGTCCTGCATTTGCAAGTCTGCCGGGGAGAGTTACATCGATGGCATTTTTCTTGCTTTCGGAAACGCCGGCGGAATTTTTTGCTTCCTGAAGCATATCTTCGATAGCTTTGCGGCATGTATTGAATACCATACCGGTATTTTTGCGTTCTTCGGGTGGAACGCTTCCCATTTCTTTGCTCAATGCGGGCAAAAGTCCGTTACGACCGAGGAAGCGGATACGCAAATCCTCGATATTTTTGGCGGATGAATCATGCCCGAGTTCATTTTGAACATCAAGCACGGCCTGTTGAAGTTTTTCTGCAAGTGAACTCATTTTTTTCTCGCTTATATTAAATTTTGTTACAAAATGAAATTTCAAAGTCAAATTTTTTTGTGCGGAAAATTTTTCTGCACATATTTTTCTGCTCCCTGACGGAGCCTGACCCCATGGTTAAAACAAAAACAGCCCGAATATGGAAAAATCCACCTTCAGGCTGTTTATAAATTTCAGGACTCGACGGAAGCACTTTTGCAAGTGCTTCCGGAAGAATCCAATTGTCGGAGCTTAGGCCTGGGTGACTTTTTCCACCAGGTTTTTAAACTCTTGCGGCTCATTAATAGCCAGATCAGACAGAACCTTGCGGTTGAGTTCGATGTTGGCTTTTTTCAGACCGCACATGAATTTGCTGTAATTTACGCCCAACTCACGGCAAGCGGCATTGATACGGATGATCCAGAGACCTCTGTACTGCTGTTTTTTCTGTTTGCGGCCTTTGTAGGCGTGAACGCCTGCTTTATCGACTGCATCATAAACGGTACGGATCTGCTTACTGCTTGCACCATAAAAACCTTTGGCGCGCTCCAATACTCTTTTGCGACGTTTTCTGGAACTGACTGCACAAGTAACTCTCATAATATTCCTCCATTAAAGTCCGTAGGGCAACGCTGCTTTGATGCGGCGGCTTTCTGCTTTTGAAACTTCACCATCGCCCCGGAGGCGGCGTTTACGTTTCGGGCTCTTTTTGGTCAAGATATGACTTGCCCCGGCTTTGTTGTGGCGGAACTTGCCAGTTCCGGTCATTTTGAGCCGCTTAGCGGCACATTTTCTCGTCTTCAACTTCGGCATCGTTTGTTTTCCTTTATGCTTAGGTTAAACTCTTCACGGCGGAGGCCGACGCCAGCCAACCTGCCGTGTTCCGCCCCCGCCTTATTTGGGAGCGAAAGTTACGGATATATTACGCCCGAGGAGTTTGGGACTTCCGTCCGCCTCTCCGTATGGAGCAAGGTCGGTCATCACATTGTTCATGAGATCGAATGCGATATCCTGATGCGCCATCTCTCTTCCGCGTAATGCGAGAGTAATCTTTAATCTACACCCTTTTTCCAAAAAGTCAAGTGCTTTTTTGATTTTAAAGTCATAATCGTGTTTATCAATGGTAACATGAAACTTGACTTCTTTCAATTTTTGAGCTGCATTGTTCTTTTTCTGGGCTTTGAGATTTTTTTTCTGTTCGTACTGCAATTTACCGAAATTCATGATGCGAACGACCGGGATGTCGGATTTGTCCGCGACAACAACCAGATCCAATCCTGCTTCTTTCGCCATTTCACGTGCGGTTTCGAGCGATACGATGTTCAACTGTTCACCTTCGGGACCGATCAAACGGACCTCTTTGGCAGTGAACGACCGATCATTGGGTTTGAGTAACTTAGCTATAATAGCCTCCTGTGGTTCTGGGTTTATCTTTTAAAATGTGCAAGTTTTCGGCAGACTTGCACATCCATTCAGTTCAATATAGACTTATAATTTATTTTTTCAAATTTTAAATCGTTTTTTCTTCAACTTCTTTCAACATTTTTGCTGCAAGA
>JAZRBX010000151.1:0-3892 GCA_045635285.1 Victivallaceae bacterium | reverse complement strand
AGTTTTTCGAGCGGCATTTCACCGTGTTCCATGGCGCTGACAAGTTTTTCGAGTGAACTCATAAGTTCTTCAAAGGACATTTTTTTTATATCTGACATTATTTTTCTCCCCAGAACATAGCTTTTTTAAGGTTATTTATTTGAGCGGATTTGCCGAATTTTTCAGCAATGGCACAGGCAAAGTCGAAGAAAAGTCCGGGACCTTTGCCGGTTATGATATTGCCGTCAGTTTCAACACCGCGGTCGGTCGGAGTATCGTTGTTTGCCAGAAAAGAGGTCATGCCTGGGTACATGGTAAAGGTTTTGTTTTTGAGCAAATCTGCCTGACTCAAAGCCATGGGGGCGGCACAGATGGCGGCGATGATTTTGTTTTCTGCATATTTTGTTTGCAGGAGTTTACGCAATCCGGCATGATTGGTCAGATTCAGACTGCCGGGCATACCGCCGGGCAGAATGAATGCGGCTCCGTCGGCAAAGTCGGCATCGTCAAAAAGAATATCGGCTGTAACTTCAATATTATGTGCGGCTGTTTGTGTTTTTTTGCCGTTCACTCCGACACTGACAACTTGCAGTTCAAGTCTTTTCAGGACATCGACAACACCGAGGGCTTCTATTTCTTCAAAACCGTCGGCGAGAAAAAGATAAATTTTTTCGCTCATTTTTTTGCAATCTCCGATTTTTGCGTTATTTTAATATATATGAGAAAACAACTTACATTATTTATCAACTATCTTATTGCAGAACGCGGACTTTCTGCAAACAGTGTCCATGCTTACAATAGCGACTTATGTGATTTTATCAAGTTTTCAGAAGAAAAAAATTTGAAATCTTTTGCAAATATTGACAGAAATGATATTTTTGAGTATCTTGCATCGCTGAAAACGGCAGGCATGGAGGGAACGACTATTGCCCGCAGGATGATTTCAATCAAACTTATGCTCCGCTATCTTGTGTCGGAGAAAATTGTTGATACTGATGTTACGGCGGTAATGGATTCGCCGAAAATATGGAACATACTGCCGGAATTTCTGACTGAAAACGAGGTCGATGCTTTGCTTCATGCCTTTCCGTGTTCTGTCAAAGAACCGTTATTTTTCCGCAACAGAGTGATTCTTGAACTTCTTTATGCGTCAGGTTTGCGGGTTTCGGAAGCGGCGGATATGACTGTCAATGCGATAGATTTTGAAAATGAAATGCTCCGGGTCGTCGGCAAAGGAAGTAAAACCCGTATTGTACCGTGCGCTCATGCAACTGTACTGCTGCTGCACCGTTATATTTCTGAAATAAGACCTTTGCTTGATGCCAACGGCAATGCCAAATATCTTTTTCTCTCCAATAACGGACGCAGACTTGACCGTGAGCGGATATGGGGAATTGTGAAACTTGCGGCGGAAACGGCAAATATTTCCAAAAATGTTCATCCGCATACTCTGCGTCATTCATTTGCCAGTCATTTGCTGGCAAACGGGGCGGATTTGAGGGTCATCCAGGAGATGCTTGGCCATGCAAATATCGCCACTACTGAAGTTTACACCCATATCGACAAAAACAGATTGAGTGCCGTTCACAAAAAATTTCATCCGCGCGGCTGAAATTTGATATTTTTTCCTTTTCAATCTTGATAATTATTTTTCTCATGCTAAATTAACAACATGTTTTTTACATTTTAGCAGAGGGAAAAATTTTTATGTTGAAAGATATATTGCTCAATCCGGTATTTTTGTCAGTCTGTATTCTCATGGTACTTTCCATTCGGCGTTTGAATGTGGTTTTTGCATTGGTGATTGCCGCGTTGTACGGCGGTTTTTCTTCGGGTATCGGTGCGAATGCGACCATGGAGGCGTTCGGTAAAGGATTGGGTAATGGAGCGAACATTGCTTTCAACTATGCCATGCTCGGAGCTTTTTCGATAGCGATTTCCCGTTCCGGCATTACGGAACTTCTGGCACAGCTGCTTTTTAAAAAGATAAACGGTGAAGTTTCGGGTAAAAAACTTTTTTGGTTCAAATATGTATTGATTATCATTCTGACATTTGCTGCCATATCTTCGCAGAATCTTATTCCCATTCACATTGCATTTATTCCGATTCTGATACCGCCTCTGCTGGGAGTTTTCAACCGTCTGAAACTTGACCGCCGCATGGTGGCATGTATTCTGACTTTCGGTTTGATTACTCCGTATATGGTACTTCCGTTCGGTTTCGGCAGAATATATCTCAATGACATCCTTATCAAAAATATTTGCAATAACGGCATAGAGGTAACTGCCGATATGGCGCCGAAAGCAATGTTTATTCCTGCACTCGGTATGATTGCCGGTCTGCTGCTGGCGATATTTATTTCCTACCGCAAACCGAGAGAGTACGACAACGGCAGAACAATAAATTCCGATGCTGTCGGAAAAGTTGAAATAAAACCGTGGAAAGTCTGTGTCGGTGTGGTTTCTATTGCCATCGGTCTTGCAGGTCAGCTTTATTTTGATTCGCTGGTTGTTGCCGCTTTGGCGGGGATCATGGTATTTGTTGTGTCGGGTATTATTTCTGTCCGTGATACGCAGGATGTTTTCACCAGAGGTATTTACATGATGGGCGGCATCGGTATCATCATGATCGGAGCGAGCGGCTTTGCGGAAGTTATGAAAGCATCAGGCGGTGTTGACAGCATGGTGTCTATGATTTCGCAGGGAATCGGCGATCAGAGAGGTTTGGCTGTTTTTCTGATGCTGGCTATCGGACTTTTGATTACCATGGGGATTGGTTCATCATTTTCGACAATTCCTCTGATTGCGGCGATTTATGTACCTTTGTGTGCTGAACTTGGAATATCTCCGCTTGCGACAGTTGCGATTGTCGGTGTGGCGGGGGCATTGGGTGATGCCGGTTCTCCTGTGTCTGAATCTGTTTTGGGACCGACTGCAGGTTTGAATGCAGACGGACAGCATGATCATATTTATGATTCTGCAATACCGACTTTCATACATTACAATATTCCGCTTCTGATTGCAGGCTGGATCGCAGGTATGATTTTGTAAAACAATATTTAAAGCAGAGTGAAACGATAAAATATTTTTGAAAAAAATCCGTTATAGTAAACAGAAGGGAGGTTCGTATGAAAAAAGTTACAGTTTTATTCGCGTTCTTCTGTTTGACGGCCGTTTTCAGTGCAGCCCCGGAAAACAAGGTTTTCTATGACAGCAGGGGAAGACAGTATCAAAGTTCCAAAATCGGAAACACCACAACTTTTCGTGATTCTGCGGGCAGGATCATTTATACTGCTGTCAAAAACGGTGATACGACTATTTACCGTGACGGGCAGGGCAGATATAAATTTCAAAGTTCCACCTTCGGCAATATTACAACTTACCGTGATTCTGCCGGCAGAGTTGTTGGTACTGAAACAACTTTCGGCAACAATACCACCATCCGTGACGGACAGGGCAGGTATCAGGGGCAGAAAAGCACTTTTGGCGGTGTAACGACTTACCGTGATGACAAAGGTCGGGTTGTAGGCACCAAACGCTGATTGCTGCTGCAGAGTCAGCAGCAAATTCTGCAAAATAATTCAGTTGCAGTTTTTTTATATCAGAAAAGGTGTTTTATTCACACGGTGAACGCATATTTCATCCACGACGGCATTGCCTCTGTTGGAAAGGAAAAAGTGAATGATATTTGCGATTTCATCCGGCATGATCATGCCGTCAGGGGTGAGATCGGGGCGGGAAACTTTGACCATATCGGTATAGACTCCGCCGGGACAGATGGCGTGGACCCTGATATTTTCCTGATAGTATTCAGCAGCAATGCTTTTTGTCAAACCGAGAATTGCATGTTTTGAGGCGGTGTAGACGCTTTGGAGCGGATAACCTGCATGAGCGACGACGGAGGCGATATTGA